>JBHOSY010000078.1:0-20138 GCA_042584165.1 Bacteroidota bacterium
GATGAGATAGTGGATGTCTATGCACTGGCTGGCATCGAGAAACCTGACATTTCGATTCTCGATGACAAGTTCCTAGCTGGGGCTAAGCAGCAAAAAGAAGGATCAGCGATCAAGGTTGAACTGCTTCGTCAGATCCTCAACAACGAGATCTCAGCAAGAAGAGGCAGAAATATCCATAAGTATAAGACTCTCAAAGAACAGATCGAGCAGGTCATAGAAAAGTACCACAAGAACGCTATTGATTCTTACACTGCTATTGTTGCTTTAGTTGAACAAGCAAAAGAGATCCAGGACGAAGATAAACGGGCTAAAGAACTTGGCTTATCTGAAGAAGAGCTCGCTTTCTACGATATAGTTGCCCACCATGAAAGTGCTATTAGAGAGCATGACAAGATCAAGGAGATAGTACACAATGTCTGCAAGGCAGTAACTAAGAACCTTCAACTGGACTGGTATAAGAAAGAGAACGCTAGGGCAGCCATACGTCTTGCTGTAAAGAAGGAACTTCGTGGCAAGGTGAAATTATCAGAGCTCGACGCTATCATGGCTGAGATTATGGAGCAAGCTGAAGGTCAGTATAAGGAGTGGCCGATTCAGATGGTTGGGTAATTTCCAAGAAAGTTATACATACTTCTACTTCGTTTTCAGAGGAGGCTTTCCAGCATCTTTGAGTTTTTTACCCAGTTCCTCCCTTTTTGCCTTTGCCTTTGCAGGGCTAACATAATAGAAGTCGAACAACAAGTCCAGTGTGTTTAGATTATGTTCGGCTTCACCAGGTTCGACGTTTAGAATTTCTCCAGTCACCTTAGATTTCTGTGTATGAGCACCAAAATTACCCACATTCCTAACAAAATCCAGGTCGTCAGCTATATGTGAAGGTAAGACAGGTAGAACCTCATCAATCTGATCCGCTAGATCCTTGCTTTCAGTTTTGCCAGCTTCTTTCAGCACAGTTTGTAAGCATCTCCTCGATAGCGCAGCACTTGCTTTTGAACTGTCTTTGAGAATTAATGCAGCTTCATCATAATCTTCAGCAATATGCGAAGGTACATCGGATGGGGCATTAAGTCTCCCACTGGATTTAGGCCAGATAACATATTCAATTGAGGGCACTCTTACTGTTTGAACACCACGTTCTGTTCCTCTTCTTTCATTTTTTAGAGTCTCGACAGTTATAGATAACTTTCCGCACTCAGGACATATTGCTAGTGTAACTTCAACCTCATTGTTTTTTAGACCTGCTCTGAAACGAGAACGAATTTTTTCTGGAGATTCAAACCTAACTGTTGTTTGGCAATGCAAACATTTTGATCTTTCATCAGGAGCACATTTAGCCATAGATATTTGGTTTTAGTTTGTCAGATAGGATGAATTTACCTGTTGATGTGATTTTTCACAAGCTAAGACGCTTCTATTTCAAACACCTTACCTTCACCTATCCGTTTACAAACGTTTACAATCGGATAAACTCTGTAGTTTGCTTGCATCTATCCTTCTGGTTTCTATCTTTGAACAACAATCATAGCTGGTTGCGACCCTGGCTCATGATCGCCTGATCTTCCAAGGTTGCGTTTCCACAAGATATTATTGCCATTCACCAATAAGGAATGTAAGAACTGTATGTACGAAAAAATCTCGACTAATTTCTGAAAAAATAAGTGGAACATGACCACCATTGGGGACTATCCATAAGTAAGATTTCGGAATTGCCTCATATTGTTCAAGAGGAATTGATACTGGGAAAAATGCATCTCGATCGCCATGTACTATTAGAGTCCTGGCTTTTATGGTCGATAAATATGGCCGAGTGAAATTCATATCGTCGTAACTATCTTGAAATCCGCTGAATTGTGCCATGAGTGATCGAGCTTGCTCAGCTCCTCCACTGTGTCTAGAACCAATTCTTTCTAATCTGGTATCTGACAAACTATCTGGTGAACTTGCTCTCAATATTACACGGGCTTGTTCAGGGAAATACGAGGTTGCTCCTATTAAAACCATAGCCTCTACTCTTTCTCTTTGGGTAGTTGCCATATGAAGTAAGGTCATTCCCCCAGTACTGATTCCCATTGCTTTAAATGTATCTATCCCAAGCTGATCCAACAGTCCGAAAACATCAAGAGCAGATTGACGATGGGTAAATTCATTCGTTGGATTAGTTGATCTACCATGCCCACGAAGATCAGGGATTATCAAACGATACTTGCTTGATAAGTCTTCAATCATTGAGTCCCATACATTTCCAGTTTGTGTGAAACCATGTAAAAGAATCAATGGTTCACCTTCACCATTAATACGATAGTACATAGTTATTCCATTCAGCTCTTTTGACTCGTATTCTTGAGCTGTAGCATATTTAACATGGAGGAAATAAATCAACGAAAAAGTTAGGATCAGTTGTATCGTTTTCATGATAGCAAGTGTTTTTCTGCTGAAATTAAGCCAAAAGGCACAAAGTATCAAGCCCAGATTAAGTTCAGGAGAGTAAATCGAAGTATTCGAATGATCACTCGAAGCTACCGATGAAAACTGGAATCGATTGTTTCTCGATGCACGGAACTGACATACTAATACTTCAGATCTAGGAAGGACATAAATGATACAGTTTCTATCCTAAGCAACACACCCTTGAGAATTTGTATAGTGTATAGAAAAGAGATAGGAATGCGTCCAGTGTGTCCTGGTAGATAATAGTTCGACGCTCCAAATACCAGTGAATGGTGAAAGAAGTCCCTCTGACCACAACTCGCTGATAATTATAACTGGTTGACGGCCCCAGTATTTCCTCGCCTGAGTGAGCTGGGGTTAGTTTTTTCATGATCCTAATCCGATTATCTTTCAAGGAAAAAACCTCGATTTTCTTACATGTGTGACATATCAGAGGTTTCTTCTTTGTATGCAACAAATATACTTTGTTGTTTTGAGAAGCGTAATATCTCGATTGATGACGGAATTTCTAACATATCTTATCGCCGTGAGCATTGTAGTAGCTTCAGGTATTGTAATCTGGGTTCTCATAAAATTCTTTTGCATCAAGAACGACAACGAAGTACGATCATAAGAAGGCAATTATCCAGAACAAAACCAGCAATTTAAACAACGATGGCAGAGAAAAACTGACGCCTATGGCTTGTAATCGGCATGGGGGATTGGTATATTCAGGGTACTGTAAACCAAGGATGCCTACCGAGTTATAGGTTGCAATATATTTCGTTGTTAGATTGTTCTATATTCAGAATTCAGAATCATGAGTGAACAGAAGAATAACAATATTGAAGGTAAGAGTCCACAGTTAGAGCAGTATGGTATGATCTTATCATACCACCAATACGAGAATAGCACCTTTTGGACACGATCAGGCTTCATGTTAGTTGCTCACAGTGCTTTGCTGGGATTTGTTGTTCAAATTCACCCTAATTTTAATCCCTGTCTAGCACAATGGGATAAGATAGTTATTACATCAATAATGGGGATAACTGGGCTCGCACTGCTCATTATTTGGTGGAAAGCCCTTAAACTTGGAGAAAGGTGGATCACAAAATGGCATACTCTTTTACGGCATTTAGAACCAAAGGCGTTTGGTGATATAAAAGTTTTTCGCCGTGATGATACTTCTGCGAATTCAAAGAGTTACAAAAGAATTGGCGTCCGAAAAATAGCCTACTCCGTTGTATGGGTTTTCTTAGTTCTTTGGAGCCTTGTTCTTATTTATGGAATTGGGATAGGAATAATGAAATTATCAGCCATGTGAAGTAAAACTTTACCAAAAAGTTCAGGGTTTTCTTAGTTGAGTTGTCTATTTATGTTCAATCATGCGCATTATTCATCAAGCCATGGAAAATCCCAGTAATACCTCGCTTGAGGTGGCTGGGGTTAGTTTTTATACAATTTCGGGGTCTTGTAAATCATCTTTTTAGTCCACTTGATTTCATTGATAACGCTTTCCCTAGAAGACTGATTCTCAAGTTCGGTTAAGCTTTCATTGAGCACCTCATTGTACAATGTAAAAGCTTCTACAGCTTCTTGATTTCTCCCCAACCTTAACAATGTAAGTGCTTCATGTTTATACAGATTTATTGGTCTTACTACATTTAAGCTTTTTGCTACTTCTATATGCTTCAATGCCTCATTGTTATGTTGGTCATCATTATATTGATATCTGCATAAAATCGATTTCAAGACAAGGTCGTCTTCAGTTCCGATTCCAGCATTAATATTTCTATCAACCAGATTTTCAGCTACATCAAAATGTGTCATCTGAAATTCAGTTAGGGCATTAAAGTAGTTGAGTGGAGAAATGGTTTTAAAGAAATTCTCACTATAGTACTGATTAGTGTCGAATTCACCAATTTTCTCAATTCTTGAGTCTATATGAGGATGAGATCCGTTTCCAGTCAATGCATAGAAATCCCCATTAACTATAAGGTGATTCTTGATCTTACCTAATGCCGAAGCTAGTGCTTTTGGATCACTTTTTATGTAATTCATTATGCCAGTAGCAAAATCATCAGCTTGCTCCTCTTGCTCTTGGCTATATTTCAATCCTAATCGGTCAACAATGGAATTTGCTATTGAATATGACAAAAAAGCTGTGCCAAGAGTTAAACCTCCATAATAATATCCATCATACTGAGATGCCAAATATACATCTGTAGCAGCTGCTAATGCAGTTGCGACTCCTGCCCAAAACTCCGCTCTTTGTTGTCTTTGCTGGGCTTCATTATAATTGATAATTGCATGATCTAGTACGAAATGTGATACCTCGTGTGCAAGAATGGATAGTAATTCAGCTTCACAATCAATAGTTGCAAATAATCCAGTTGTTAAAAGAATTGTTCCATTTGGTGCAGTAAAAGCGTTAGGAGAAGGGCCTTTAATTATTGAGATATTCAGTCGGCCTGGTTTCAAATCCTTTATATATCCAGGATGAATTTTGTGTAATAACTGATATAGGTAATCTTCTATAAAATCATCCCGAAAAAAGCGATTTGATCCTTCAAGTGAGGTTATGAGCTCAAGAGTTTCCTCTTCCAAATCATTCCTTAGATCATATTGAAAGCCATTCTTAGTTAAATTCTCATATACGCCTGCGTAAACTGATTGCAAAATGTAGAAATCACTCAGAGTTAGTGGATCTTCAAGCTCCACGTTTTTTTCTATTTTTTTAAGGGATATGTTTTCTTCGATATCTGAATTTGCATTTCTTATAATACCTGTAAGGATAGTATAACCTGCCACATTTGGACCTGAGTTAATACCAATAAATGAAACTTTGTCATTGGCATCAATTCCCTTTGCTAATTTATCAGTTGCAATTCCAGGTATTTCACTAATGAATTCAATTCTTTGTGAATAGGAGTAGCTACATATGAGCACTCCAAGGATTATTGTAAGTGTTCTCATAATTGGTAGTTTAGTTAGTTACTATAAGTTAGATAGTTTCGTGTTTGAAAGAAAGGTAACCTCTATCTATTCTTGATAGAGGTTACACCATCAGTTCTTAATTCTGAAGAACTTGTAAGAATAATACAGATCACCAATACAGTAGATCAACATATGTTTCCTGCTAACATGGATGGATTGCACACTATAAGTCTGATTCCTCTTCATTTCTCCGACTGATTCAATACATACCACTTCAAAGGGTGTCCGAAGTCTGAACAGCCACCGTAGGCCGATAACAAGTAGACTATTGGGATCTGTATGTTCCCCGATTTCTCGAATCGTCTTATCAGAAAGTTGCACCTCCCAATCAGTTGAGAAACCACGAATCCGATTTGCTTTCAAGTACGCTGGCAATTCCTGATACGAAACTGTGAGATCCAGCAGCCCGTTCCAGAAATTTGTCGATGTAACTGGAGGCTCGGTTCGCCCCTGTAAAGCAATTGAACAACCGCCACAAATCAATCGAACCATCATCGGATCTGGCAAAGTTTTCGTCCTTGTAGTAGTATTCGACCACTCGATTGATCTGGGTATCAGATAATTCCAGCCCTGGGATCTTTTCTTTCTCTTCCTTGGTCAAATGAGGATACATTCTGGCTCTACCTATTAGCTGGGCAAACTGCTTTTCACTCAGCTCATACTCCCCAAACCTTCTCAACTGATCTAAGTGTTTAACCGCATCATAACCTTCGATGATCTTTGATACCTGATTGTAGAGTTCATCATCAGTGTTACATACAAGTTTCTTAGAAAACCCATCAGAGAAGACACACAGATTGAGGCACACCACGTTCTTAAATCCTATAAAGAACTGGAAGTGTTGTCCAGAAGATCTGTAGTTGAACAGGTTGTCTTGCGAGAAACTCTTTACTCCTCCCACAGTTAGCTTCATCAAATTCCCTGACACTTCATCCTGTATGCTGGGAATGTCCATCATAAAGGCACACCGCTCGTAGTATGTGGTTCTCTCATGAGGTAGTAGCTCCTTTGCCGACTTATGTCGTGCCTCAGGTATCCTACCTTTTACCTCATGACTTACTCTGATAGCAGGAATTGATGGCAGCTCATTGAAATAATCATCTGCTGCCCTCTCAACTGTCTCTATGAACTGCGCATGGGAAATACATGGTTCGTTGTCTCTGGTGAATACAGGAACTAAATGATCTGTCTGGATCGTCTCCAGATCCATCTCCACCGTGTTTGATTCTAAGAAATTTCCTTCTGTCCTGGCTCTTGTCTGTACCTGTAAATCCAGGTCGTTGTTATTGGTTATTACCTCCATTGTCTGATAGTTTAAGGTTGGAATTCGGTTGTGCTTGTTGCAGAGAACTCTGCCTTTTAGAAAAACGCTCCTTTAGCTGATCTTGGAACTCAGGATACTGCTCATATAAGCTTACCAGTTGCTGTGTACTGTTGCAGCTTTCAATCTGCTGTATAACGTCCTCTGCTGATGTTCCTGATCCGCACCATTCAATGATCTTCCTGCCCGTTTCTTTTGATATGCGAAACTCAGGCTGATTAGAAAAGAGTCTTGTGCGGTCTTTAGATGCTACAGCATTATGCTTGTGATCGATGTCAAGCACAAGCGTGAATTCGTAGTCCATACCATCTCTTGTTATGCCTTTCAAACCAACCTTTTCAGGCACATATTTGCCGTTTTTCTCGTTGAGCACATAATCTTGTTTGGTGCGAATCGTGCTGATCACATGAGCAGGACACTGTAGGATTGCATTCACAAATGCATTGTGTCGAGGTGTGACCTTAGCCCAATTTGTGAAACTGTTGCCTGCCATATTTCCATGGACATCCAAAATGCCTCCATCACCTTCCCATTCGTGAGAGATACTGTCGATGATAATCACCTCGAAGCCTCCTGCTAGGCAGAGATCCATAGCCTCAATATATCGTTCTGGAGCATAAGGAGGAGATAGTGATACCACTGAGAATGTGCCAATAGATGCGTACAGGTCAGCACTATGGCATTCTGTGTCAATTAGTGCTACCTTGCCCCAATCTTCTGTTATCCCTGCAGCTATTTTCAACGCTCCGAGTGTTTTACCTGAGCCTGAAGGACCTTGTAATCCCATCTTGATCTTTGCTTGTTTTCGTTCTGCTTTTCGTATTTGCATGATTTCTGTGTGTTAGATGAAACAAAAGAAGGCAGGCCATTAATGACCCACCTTCGTAATTCCAGAGAGGAGCGATTAGGCAAATACCTCCGCCTCAGCTGAAACTGGTATAGAGCTTGGAACATACTTGTAAGTATGGCTCAGTTCAATTTCTTCTCCAGTTTCAGGTACAGCGTAGAGATAAGGCTCACATTCCTCTCTGATGATTGATCCTGGCAGTTCTTGCCCGACCAACTTCTTGGCTCGATCCTCGGTAAATGTCGAGGTTATCGAAGCCCGTTTAGCTGTCGCATACCAGTTGCCAGTTTCCTGGCTCTGGATCATCGTTATGTCTCCTTCTAAGATCAGGGAGACAAATTCCTCGCCTTCCGCATTTTTACTTATGCGGTGGCTAATAATTGTTACCATAGTTTATGATTTTTAGTTAGAACTCGACACCTGGGGGGTATCCCCAAGCCGAAAACTGGTAGGGGTCATTTGTATCAGGAGGACCCACGTTCCCGACATATGCACAATTTTTTTTCGGGGGGGGGCTGGTTGGACAATTCAGTCAGATTTGAGCTAGAAACTGCTACTTCACCTGCTGCTCACCAGATTTTCTGCACAAATCTCTTATAGTTATACTTCGTTTTTCAGCAACATCTGAGGCTAAACAGCTAACATCTTGCACATTTCATGCTCTATTATAGAATTATCTACTCTTTCGAGGCTGAAAACTCCGCATGATTGCTACTTTTCGGTATTTCAGCAGTGGGAAATGCTGAATCTTTACACTTTTCTATGTCAAACTGCTATTTCAGGACTGAAAATTCGGGCTGTTTGCTGGCTGTTTTAGGTTGGTAGGCTTCAAGTATCGGTATAGTATAAACCTGCAGGTGGTAGATGGGTGGAATTGTGGGGGAGATGGGGGGATTGACCTGGTTAAACAATTACGACCCATGCCCGTTTCTAGGGCTCTGGGGCATATACATGTATGCAAATTGTATGCAAATAAGAAAGCCCCAGTCGTGAAACTGAGGCTAACTATCTGATAATCAGGTCGGGGTAGCAGGATTCGAACCTGCGACCCCCTGCTCCCAAAGCAGGTGCGCTAACCGGACTGCGCTATACCCCGTAGATTATTGATTGATTTGGTGCCCTGAAGTTATACTTCATATACTTCAGGGGTGATTTGGTGATTTGAAATCCGAATCTATCATGGTTACAACCAGCAAACAATCTATTATCGTTTTGCGGGTGCAAATATATACCCAAATTATCCCTTGGCCAATATTACAGAGTACTTCTTTTAAGGAATTTTAATATCTCCCGTATATCTTAAATAATTCAGTACCATCCTGAGTTCACCATATGTGTACTCCTCCCCCAGTACGTCTCTTGCAGGTGTTAGCAGGTAATCTTCCACCTCAGTAAAATATTCCATGGCCAATTTCGCCTTTTTCTTATCCATGACCTTTTCCAGAGCCAATTCACCGGTTCCCACATAATATGATAAATGCCCTTCAATAGTCGATTGGGCAAATCCCCTGACTTTTACGATTTCAGGAATAGTTTTCCCCTCATTAAACAAATCAAAACTGATTTTTTTACTATCTGGTCTAATTGGACGTATTGGCTCAATGTCGTTTATGTCATGTTCATCCCGGTATTCAATGAGTAAATTAAGAAACTTCTCGTCAATGTTTTCCATTGTCCTTTTACCAACTCCAGGGATCTTTTTCAGGAGGTACTTCGTTCCAGGAACCAGGTTTGTAATATTAACCAGGGTGGCTAAAGTCATTACTTTGTTCTCTGATTTATCAAGCTTAAATGCTCTTTCCTTCCGCCAGGCTTTCAGTTTTTCATAAAGCACTGAATGTTCAACAAGTTCCTCCAACCTTTGGGTTCTTGCGCGCCTGCTTCGTTTTAAGTCTTTTGAATCAACCGCTGCTTCACCACGTACCTTCAGGTAATCCTCAGTCTTGAATCCTGTTTTGCATATTCCAAGGCAGGCTGTTTTAAAGGACAGGTTATAATTCAGGTTGTCAATTGCTTCTGAAATAGATTTTCGTGCTTCCCTGCTGTCTGTTTCTACAGTCAGTGCATTTACTGGTTCAGCAACTTTCTCATTCAGCTTGCCGATAAAATAGGTACTGCCATCTTTTATCCGCTGTTGTAGATGCTTATGCTTTTCGATATCATGTCCATTTCGTACAAGGCTCCTGATCTGGTTCTGGAACTTTTCTCCTACGATAAATATTTCCTGTCGAAAGATATCCTGAAGATCCATTAATCTCTCATAGATATTCCCCAGAACAGCTCTTGAATGCTCCTCAGAAGATTTGATCAACCTGTTTATCCCCCACTGGATCCGTCTGAAATCAAAAAGATCCAGCAGGAGATCCGTCTGAAATTCATGTCGTGCATCGTTAAATACCTGCTCACCCGGAGCGTTGTTCTCAACATCATGGGTAAAGTCCAGTATTTCACGATTAGTAATGACCCCTCTTTCCCGAATGGGTGTACTCAATACCAACCCCTCAAGTGACTTACACCTGCTTAACGCCACATAGACCTGTCCATGGGTGAATGCATCATGTGCATCGATGATTGCCTTATCAAAGGTAAGTCCCTGGCTTTTATGGATCGTAATGGCCCAGGCGAGTTTGAGTGGATACTGGGTAAATGTACCAACAATCCTTTCTTCTATTTCTTTAGTTTCCCCGTTTAGTGAATACTTCTGGTTATCCCAGGTCAGTGGTTCAACTACAATAGCCTCCTCTTCATCTTTGCACTGGACAAATAAAATATCCTCCTCTATCTGAATTAATTGTCCTATTTTACCGTTGAAAAACCGTTTTTCATATGATGGATCATTTTTAATGAACATAACCTGTGCTCCCTCCTTCAGTTCGAGGCTTTGCTCGGTTGGGAACATATGTTCCGGAAAATCACCGCTGATACTGGCGGAAAATGTGCTGACTTTTCCGGGTAACTCTGCGAGTCTTCTTTCATTAATGGATAATGCCTGGGCATTATGCGTTGTTAACGTTATGTACCCCTCATGATTTTCTTTACTGAATGCGGGATCATATCTTTTATTCATCTCATCCCGGACCTGTGCATCCAGTTTATTTTCCCGGATCTTCCCGAGCAAATCGATAAAGTGCTGGTCACTCTGCCGGAATATCTCTTTTAGTTCAATACTTACAAATTGAGTCTTGTTCAATGCCCGACTGCTGAAGAAAAAAGCAGTTTCATAATAGGGCCTCAGTAAAGCCCATTCATCGTCTTTAATAACCGGGGCCAATTGATGCAGGTCGCCTATCATCAGCAACTGTACACCACCAAAAGGTTTATTCCGGTCCCTGTATCTTCGAAGAACCTCGTCCACTCCATCCAGCAGATCTGCCCGGACCATGCTGATCTCATCAATAACAAGCAGGTCGAGTCCTCTGATAATATTAATTTTCTCTTTATTGAATTTCCTGACAAAACCCTGTCGCTGATCAGCCAGAGCACTCTTCCTCTCCCCGGAAGGGATTATCGGACCAAAAGGCATCTGAAAGAAGGAGTGAATGGTAACTCCCCCGGCGTTAATAGCGGCTACACCTGTAGGTGCCACAACGATCATTCGCTTGTCTGAATGTTTATTAATATTATGAAGAAAGGTCGTTTTCCCCGTACCAGCTTTCCCGGTCAGAAAAACATTTCTACCCGTCAATTGCACAAAATCACGGGCAAGTTTCAGTTGTTCGTTATCAATGATTTCCATAAGCTAGTTGATGTGATAATGTAAACATTAAATATTATCTAAAAATAAGAAAAAACTCTGCAAGGTCAAGAGATTCTTTGTTACTAGTTACTGGTTTCTCGCCTGCCCTCGCTCTAGCGGGGTTACTCGTCTGGCTATTGCAAATCAATATGTTCCTGGATAGAATTTTGTGCGTTTGGATTCTATAACCAATTTCTCTGCAATCCGCGTTCTGATACCCCTCGGTCCCCTAAAGGAGATATTTCTTCAGCATAGAGCAAAAAGCTCCATCCTCTCTGTGCCTCTTACAAGAATTCCGTGTCCAATATCTGCCCTTTAAATGTTATTCTGATTTCGTAATCAATTTTTTTGTAATTTTCCAATACATATCAACAAATTCATTTTTTATGAAAAGACGGAATTTTTTAAAGAAATACGCCGGTATCAATGCTTCTTTTTTATTACTCCCCTACAGTAATAATTTTCTGTATGGTCAAATAAAAGATAATAAAAACCAAACCCCAGAAAGTATAGATGACTTTCCTAAAACTACGATCGATAAGGATGGAAATGTCTGGAGTATATATATTAATCGAAAAGGCTTGCACACTCAAATAAATTTGGGTCTAATTGAGAATGGTGGAAAAAATGACCTGATCACTTTTGATCCTGAAAGTCAAACAGGAATGGCTCAACCTGCTATCGCCCCATTAAATAATGGTTGTGTAATTGTATTCCCTGTTGAACAGGAAAATAAATGGCGCATTGCTTATTCCTATGTTAATAAAAGCACTGCAAATCCCTCATTGCAATATGTAAAATGTGAAGGGACATCAAACATATCTCCGGCATTGGCGACTTTTGATTCAAAGGCATACCTGGTTTTTGAATCGAATGCCGGCAAAGCCAGGGGTATTTATTTCTGCAGTCTGGATCAGAATGGACACAGTCCTGTCGAAAGATTATCTTCACCGGACACAAACGGCTATAATCCATCTATTGCCGCACTGGCAGAAGGAAAACTATTTGCCGCTTGGGATTCATTCCAAAATAAAAGTGCAAGTATTTTCGGAGCGGAATTCGAAAATGGAAAATGGACAAATGAACAACAAATAACCCAAGACACACGAATTGAGAGACATCCTTATTTAGCTACTCATAACAATGAAATCTGGTTAACATGGCAGGCTCAGTCATATGGAGCAGATGAAAATAAAACAAAGGATCAAAAACCAATACGGCTGAATAATATTGAAGAGCAAAGAATTGTTGTAGCAAAGCTCAAAAACGATTCCTTGTATAGTCCATTAAAGTTATTTGAACAGGTTTCTACAAGAGACAAACTGTTATTACGCCCACGAATTGCATTTGATCCACAGGGAAATCTATGGTTATCAGCACGTCAGTCAATTCACACAAATGCCGGTTGGCTACCTGTTATTTGGAATTATTCAAATGCTGGTTGGTCAGAACCACTGACTGTTGATGAAGTCCAGGGAAGATGGCGATCAGTTGAATTGATAGTAAAGGATGATCAAATCATTACATCAACACAATACGACGATCTGCCTAAAACATGGGCAGAACAGGGCATCCACCCCGGCTGGAATTCAGGAATAAAATATCTAACCCTGAATAATCCGGTTTCAACCTCGAAATCTAATATGAAACTGGAAAAGCTAAAAATGCCTGAAACCGATTTTTCACTGGAGGAAAAAATCACTCTTTGCAGTGCGGAATTGCCAAAAAGAAAAATAACCATTGATGATAAGAAATTATCCCTGTTTTTTGGCGATTTGCATGATCATACGGATATCTCAGTTTGTGCGAGAAGTACCAATCCTCCCGGGCATGACCTATACGCAAACCTCAGGGACATAGAAAAACTTGACTTTGCGGCAATTACTGACCATGGATATAATTATGATAAACCACAATGGGCTTTTAATGGAGAACAGACTAGATATAACCATGACGAAGGAAGATTTGTGACATTTTTAGCAGAAGAATGGACTTCATCCATGGGGCTAAAATCCGGAGGTTATGGTCACCATAATTTAATCTTTCTGAATCCGTATTTCGACAAATATTTCGATTCATTTGATGACGATATCACACCTGAAGAAGTCTGGAAGGAACTGGATAAAGAGGAATTTATATGCATCCCGCATCAACTGGCCGATTGGGAGCATATGGCAAAATGGAAAGGTAAATCAGGAAACCCTCCATGGGATCCACACTATGTGGATGAAGTAAGGCAACCCGTTGCTGAAATATGGCAAACCAGGGGATCCTATGAGTATCTGGGATGTCCGAGGCAGGCTAAAAACGGGGCTCCTTTCAGAAAATATTATTTACAGGATGCTTGGAAAAAAAAGATCATTATAGGAACAATTGCAAGTCCTGATCATGGTGGTGGACATGGTAAAGTTGGTGTTTGGGCAGAGAAACTGAGTAGAGAAAACATTTTCAGTGCGATTAAATCCCGGCATACTTATGGGACAACGGGATCCAAAATAGGACTTTTATTTCAATGTGAAAATGCAATCATGGGCGATAAGGTGATGCGAAGCCCTGCAACAAAATTTGATTTCAAGATACAGGCCTGGGCATTCAGTGATATCCGGGAAATTGTGATTTTCAGAAACAACGAAGAAATCTTTAAAATAGATCCAAACGAAAAGGATATAAACACGCAATGGAGTGACCAGGATCCTTTAGATTCTGAATTTGTATGGTATTATACACGGATCCATTGTGCTGATAATGAAATAGCCTGGTCAAGCCCTATATGGTTTGTATAAAAAAATGGTTGATTGTTACTCGTTACTCGTTGCTAGTTGTGTTCCAGGTAAAACATAATATTCTGGTTTCAATATCTTCAATCCAAAATCTGACATACACTCCCCTGTCATCCTGAAGGCAGGAAGAATCTGCCCAACATGTGCATAGAATGCCTTGTCATAGGCAGATCCCTCGTTTCCTCGGGATGACAGTACTATTTTATTGGCTGGATTCACTTTCATTCCATATTCCGTACTACTTATTCTGCGTTCTGCATTCAAAATATTGTTTCAAGCCTGAATTTTCACTAAATTAAAATAGGTTTATTAAAGGACGCGTATGAAATCTGTCCTGATCATAATAACTTTGTTTTGGATATTCATACAGGATATCTCAGAAACCAGCAAAGTGGTTCTATTGACGGCCGATTGTGCCATACATCCAGCCTGTGCCGATTATATACGTACCGGGATTGAAGCCGCAGAGGACGAGGATGCAGAATGTGTTATTATTAAACTGAACACGCCAGGCGGATTACTTAAATCGACCAGAGTGATTGTATCAAACATTCTTGAATCCAGGATACCAATTGTTGTCTATGTTTCACCCTCAGGATCCCAGGCAGCCTCGGCAGGGGTTTTTATTACCCTCGCTGGACATATTGCGGTTATGGCTCCGGGGACAAACATAGGTGCAGCACATCCCGTTTCATTGCAGGGAGTAATGGATACTATCATGATGGAGAAAGCTACCAACGATGCAGCAGCCTTTATAAGAACAATCAGTGAGAAACGAAACAGAAATGTGCAATGGGCTGAAGATGCTGTCAGGAAAAGTCTATCCATTACGGAAACCGAGGCATTGGAAAAAAATGTAATTGATCTTGTGGCAGATGATGTAGATGCGCTCCTTGAACTGGTTAATGGAATGGAAGTAGAAACATCCAGGGGAGAAAAGATATTGAATACAGAAGATGCTGAGATTCTTGAAATTCATATGACTTTCCCTCAAAAACTGCTGAGCATTCTAAGTGACCCAAACCTTGCTTACATATTATTGATGCTTGGGATCTATGGCCTGATGTTCGAGTTGTATAACCCGGGCGCTATATTTCCGGGAGTGATTGGAGGGATCTGCATAATATTAGCATTTTATTCCATGCACACATTGCCAGTGAATTATGCAGGATTGGCCCTGATTATCTTTGCTGTTATTCTTTTTATTCTCGAAATTAAAGTTGTCAGCCATGGAGTTCTCACAATTGGAGGGGTAATTTCCCTTTTACTTGGCTCGATCATGTTGATTAATGAGGAATCTGTTCTGGAAGCGATGGAAATTTCATTTGAACTTATAATTTTCGTTGTAGTCTTAACAACAGCCTTCTTTGTGTTTGCCATTGCATTTGGCATAAAAGCGCAAAAAAAGAAGGTTGCTACCGGTGGAGAAGGCATTATTGGAGAAAAAGGAATTGCCATGTCCAATCTTAAACCTGAAGGTCAGGTTAAAGTGCATGGAGAATTATGGACTGCAGAAAGTGTTGAAGGGGAAATCCCAAAGGGAAGTCCTGTTACAGTAATTGAAATCGAGAATTTGAAATTAAAGGTTAAACAAATATAATTACTTGAGTTGCAGGTAACAGGTTGCAGGTTTGGTTGCTGTTTCCAACCTAACTGTCAACTATCAACTGTTAACTGTCAACTTTTGTAGCTATACTATAATTAGTAAACAGAATTAAATAATTCGTTATGGAAGACATGTCAATATACTATTTCAGCATAATCATCACATTCGCCGTTATCATTCTCGCCAGTGCTATCCGGGTTCTGAGAGAATATGAAAGAGGCGTGATATTCCGGCTTGGAAGATTGATTGAGACAAAAGGCCCAGGCTTGATTTTACTTATTCCAGTTATTGACAAAATGGTCAGGGTCAGCCTGCGAACAGTGGTCATGGATGTACCGGAACAGGATGTTATAACCAAAGACAATGTTTCTTTGAAAGTGAATGCCGTGGTTTATTTCAGGGTTTTACAGGCGGAGAAAGCAATTGTAGAGGTTGAAAGATATCTCGATGCAACTTCACAGCTTTCCCAGACTACATTAAGAAGCGTACTGGGGCAATCTCAACTGGATGAGATTTTGGCGGAGAGAGAAAAAATTAACCTGAAACTTCAGCAGATCATCGACAGCCAGACCGATCCCTGGGGGATAAAAGTTTCAACTGTTGAAGTAAAACATGTTGATCTTCCTCCTGAGATGCAAAGAGCAATGGCAAAGCAGGCAGAAGCGGAAAGAGAAAGAAGAGCAAAAGTCATCCATGCTGAAGGAGAATTCCAGGCAAGTAAAAAATTAAAGATGGCTGCTGACATTATTGCAGCAGAACCAACTGCCCTGCAACTCAGGTTTTTACAGACATTATCTGAAATTGCATCTGAGAAAAATTCAACAACTATCTTCCCCGTACCAATTGATCTATTGAAGCCTTTTGTTAAGAAATTTGGGAAGAAAGGTGGAAAAAAGAAGAAATAGGAATAGTTAAATGTAGTCCCAGGTGCGAGGTGCAGATTTACACAAAATGAGTAGATAATGTATGGGCTTTGGCAGATCCCTCGCTTCCTCGGGATGACAACACTCTTTTTCAAGCTGAGTGATTCTACTTCCCACTCCGCATTCCGTATTCAGATCGCTTTTTCACGCTGATTTTGCAGATTTTTTCGCAGATAACGCAGAATGATCTTAGATATTTCCCTGGAATCTCTGATTTCAAAATTCCTGGTTTCTATGTAGCCTCAGTGCCTTCTATGTGTCGTCTGTGTCCAAACAAACTGTCAACTGTTAACTACAAACGTTCCATGTTGAAACACATTCCCGTTCTATTTTGAAACAACTTCATCTCAGAATTATAACTGTAGTTTTATAACTTATTGATAATAAGCTATATAGAATCAGGGCATACTTATTGTCGATGGTTCTATAAATATTTTTATATATGTTATGTAACTTTTTGTTCTTCGTTTGCAGAAGTTTAAGGCATTTCTACATAATTAGAAAATGGGTTTCCATTCCGGTTACCACAAATACATTTTCAATCGTCATATTAGTGTTCATTCTTTATTCTGTTACGGTGTTTCTACCTTTTAAAGGTTTTGCTCAAGAAGTAGAACCTGATCCGAATGCACTAATCAAAGCCCAACGTATTAACTCACCAATTAAACTTGATGGCATAAGTAATGAATTTGCCTGGGAGGGCATTAGATTACTGCCGATGACTATGAAAATGCCAAATTTTGGCAGTGAACCATCAGAGCGTACGGAGATTTTATTGAGCTATGACGATGATTATCTTTATGCAGCTGGACGATTTTATGATAGTGTGCCGTCTAAAATACAAGCAACATCTTTTAAACGCGATGGTGGTTGGACATGGGCCACAGATGCAATGGGCATCGTGCTTGACACATTCAACGATAATGAAAATGCAGTAGTGTTTATTACCACACCGGCAGGAACACGAACAGATGTGAATATTCTAAATGATGGTGTAGACGTACCATATAAGAATGCAAATCCAAGCTTGAATAAATTTTGGGATGTGGCAACTGTACATAATGATGATGGATGGTTTGCAGAGATGCGAATTCCTTTCTCAAGTCTTAGATTTGAAGAAAGAAATGGACAAACTGTAATGGGCATTACAGCTTATCGACTCATTCCACGAAAATTCGAGTTTAACACTTTTCCATTGATCTCTGAAAAGTATGGAATTATCAAGCCATCACAAACACAAGAGGTTCTTTTTGAAGGCATCAAAAGCCACAATCCTCTCTACATCACTCCTTATTTACTTGGTGGTTTGGGACAATCAAATGAACTTAATGATACTGAAACAGCATACGAAAGGGATGACAAGTTTGTTCATGAAGCGGGATTAGATGTTAAGTATGGGCTTACAAACAACCTAACTTTAGATGTTACTATAAATACTGATTTTGCACAGGTTGAGGCTGATAACCAAATGATAAATCTTACTCGTTATTCATTATTTTTTCCTGAAAAAAGACTTTTTTTCCAGGAACGCCAGGGGAATTTTGATTTTAGATTTGAAGATATGAATCGTCTGTTTTACAGCCGGCGGATCGGAATACATGAAGGAGAGCAGGTACGTATCTACGGTGGTGCCAGGATAGTTGGAAGAGCTGGCCCATGGGATATAGGATTTCTCAATATGCAGACAGAGAAGTTTGAGGATCTTCCATCAGAGAATTTTAATGTGATGCGGCTGCGAAAGCAGGTCATTAATCCATATTCATATATTGGAGGTATGGTTACTTCCAGAATAGGAAACAGGGATAGCTGGAATACTGCTTATGGGATTGATGGTATATTCCGTTTATTTGGAGATGATTATCTAACACTAAAATGGGCACAGAGCTTTGAAAATGATAAGAAAAACCAGGTTGTAACTTTAGCGCCTTCCAAGATATATGTAAACTGGAACCGACGAAGTGAAAAAAGACTTGGTTACAATTTAAGCTACTCAAGATCTGGGCATGATTTCAATCCGGGTATTGGATTTGAGCGTCGCCATAATTATACACGTTTTGGTGATTATATTCAATATGGATGGTATCCTGATAAAACCTCTCGATTACAAAACCACCAGGTTTTCATCCAGGGAATTGCATTCATACATAATACTGAAGATAAAATTGAAACTTCCAGAATTGGTCCCGGATGGCAATTCGTAACCAGGGTAAATACATTTGGTTCCATAGGAATTCTACAATACCAGGATAATGTTACAGAATCATTTTCATTCTCAGATGATGTTGATGTTCCTGCCGGGGAATATACATATTATGGAATTGAGGGTATATTCAATCTTCGGCGGGGAAATCCTTTTACAATTGGGTCAAATATTACAGTTGGAACTTTTTATGATGGCAGGCGTATTACGATGACTTTAACACCAAGAGCTAATGTATCTCCACATTTACAATTGCAAGGCACATATCAGTTAAACTGGATTGAATTCCCTGACCGGAACCAGAAGTTCATGGGACATATAGGACGATTGAGAGCATCGGCATTTTTGAATGTCAAGCATTCCCTGATTGCATTCATTCAATACAATAGCGCAAATGATGGGGTCTTAACGAATATACGGTACCGCTTTAATCCAAGTGAGGGCCATGATCTCTACATCGTATATGACGAAGGCCTCAATACTGACAGGGAACGTGAAATTCCTGTATTACCCCGCTCTAACAACCGGACGATTATGTTGAAGTATAGTTATACTTTTAATATTGGATTGTAAATGGGTAGATGGGGAAACGTGGAGAAAGGGAAATGAGGCTGGTTAATTGGTTCACTAATCCACCACTCTTTTGTTATACTGACGACAAGAAGGATCTACCCAACATGAGTAGAATATGGACGGACTTTGGCAGATCCCTCGCTCCCTCGGGATGACAGTATCTTCTAAAAGACTTTGTGTGTGTTCTTCATTCCTCACTCTGCACTCCACATTCAAATCATTATTTCACGCAGATTTTCGATGATGTTTTCGCAGATTAACGCAGAATGATCTTAGATATTTCCCTGGAATCGTTGATTTCTAAATTTCTGGTTTCTCTGTGGCCTCAGTGTCTACTTCGTGGATTCCGTGTCCAAACATTCCGCAATCCAAAATCCAAAATCCGCAATCCAAAATCCGCAATCCAAAATCAAACCTTCTGCCCCATCTTCGCTTTGGCTGCAAATTTAAGGGTCTTAAGCAATCCAAATCTTTCTACCATGATATTTTTGTACATCTCTCTCTGATTCTCCGGAGGTACTGTTTCCCTATCTTTTTTGATAAGATCAATGGCTTTCCCCTTGCAGGTTGGGATACAGGCACCACACCCGACACATCGGTCGAGATTGGTCTTCATATGACCATTTACCCTGTCAATAGCATCCATCGGGCACCGTTCCTGGCATTTATCACATAGTTCGCATTTTTCAGGATCTATCTCAACGAAATAGTTCGTATGCAGATACTCG
>JBHOSY010000079.1:0-20124 GCA_042584165.1 Bacteroidota bacterium
AAATAATTTTCATTATTTTTAGGTTAATTTCAATGATTATATATGCAGACATCTTATAAAAACCTCTTGTACATTGATGATGAAGTGGAAAGTCTAAATACTTTCAAATCCGCTTTCAGGAAGGATTATAAGATTTATACAGGTATATCTGCAGAAGAGGGTATAAACATTTTAGGAGAACACGAAATCCACTTAATCATCACCGATCAACGAATGCCAGGAAAATCTGGAGTTGAATTTCTCGAAGAAATAAATCCACAATATCCAGAGATCCCAAAGATAATCCTTACAGGTTACTCTGATATAGATGTTATCGCAGAAGCTGTCAACAAGGTAAACCTGTTTCAATATGTTTCTAAACCATGGGTTAAGGAAGACTTTCAATACCGGATAGATAAGGCACTGGAATTGTATTTCCTGAAAATAAAGAATAAAGAATTAATCCAGGATCTAACCAGTGCAAATCACGAACTTGACGGTATCTTCAGCAGGATTTCCAGTGATCTAAAACCTCCCGCAGCGTCGATCCGGGGGCTTATTCTTACGGCCCTAAGAGATAATCTTGACAAGCTTTCTAAACATTATCTCGAACAAATCAATATCCAGTTTGATCCATTTTACAGGGTATTGGATAAACTATCCCAGTTAAGAGTAATTAATCAGTATTCCAGTGATCAGCAAAGAATCCATTTTGACGAAATGCTTCAAGAACTTCAACATGATTTCAAAACAGATTTACAGGATAAAGACATTGCATTTAATATTGATATAGCTGATGATATTGACTTCCATGGCGAAAAAATGATTCTCAGAATAATACTAGAGAATCTGGTAGAAAACAGTATTTTGTTCAGCAATCAAGATGATAAATACAGATCTTTCATCAAAATCGATATCAAAGAGGATGACAAAAATCTGGTCCTGATAGTAGAAGATAATGGAGAGGGTATCAGATCAGCTGCTATTCCAAGAATTTTTGATATTTTTTATAAAGATTCACAAAGATCCAAAGGTGATGGTATAGGACTTTACGTGGTAAGGAAGGCAACGGCTATAATGGGTGGTATAATTGATGTTGTAACTCAAAAAGGAACCGGAACATCTATCGAGATCAAATTTCCAAAGAGAAATGATGGTTAAAATCCATCATCCTCCTCTTCAGCGGGTTCGTCAGTAGGTGTTCTTTCCGGGATATTATCAAAAATATCTTCTTCCGGTTCTGATTTCTTTTTCTTTCTCCTGAACAAGTCTTTTATTCCCTTTTTTTGCTTTTCTCCTTCGCCTGTTTCCTCTTCTTCAACGGCTTTATCTAAAAGTTCTTCAGTAATATCTTCCTCTTCAGGAGGAACCAGTAAGTCATAATACAAGGAGTTATAAATAATCTGGTCGTAATTGACATTTCTCAAAAATGGCTCACCTGTTGAAACACCAAGAGAATCAGGGCCTAAAGAATCAGTAATATTTCGAACCATCAGGATTGAATCAACGATTTCCGGATAAACAGTAACCATAGGAATATCCTTGATTTCATTGTATTTCTGTCGATACGGTTTTTCTTCAATAATACCGAACTTACTTTTCTTTACATATCCAATACCATCCTTTGGCAAAGAATCTACCGCAAATAGTGAGAACCTTTTCTGAATCTCTTGCTGATCCAGAATATACTTACTGTAATATGCAGGACATGTGGATTTATGAAAACATGAAGTTATCAATATAGAAACTAAAACTATCCATATATATGGCCTGGCCGACATCATAAATTCTAACGGTAGGGTATGTTGGCTATTGTTTGGATAATAAATTTTTAATTTTCAATCGCTAAAAGTATAAAAAAAACAAGTATTTACAGAATATTAATAAGAATTGTTAATACTCAGTGAGTACCGGAATTTCCAATCTCTTCACGAATTTTTGCTGGTAATCCTGAATAAACCAGGTCATATGAATGGTTTATCCAATCGAAAATCGTTTGATCAGGTACCGTTTGATCCATGTCTACGCTATTCCAATGCTTTTTATTCATGTGAAAGCCGGGCTTTACAGCCGGATATTCTTCTCTGAGTCGCAGTGCCAAATCAGGATCACATTTCAGATTAATACTTTTGAAAGAATCTACATCGGTTAAAGCAAACATTTTTCCTGCCACCTTAAAAACAAGGGTAGTTTCATCAAAAGGGAACTCTTCACTTACAGCAGGTTTCGATAGGCAATATTCACGATAGGCTTCAATATTCATCCAATAATCCTCCTGATTAGGATAACGACTACAGCTATGAAAAAGATAATAATACTGATCCTGTTAATAACATGCATTACCCGGAGATTAATACTTGGTTTTTCATCCGGATCTATCCGGCGAAGAAAATACCTGATAATTTCTCTTATTCCAAACAAGTCATATAATCGATATGGTTTGTGATTATCTGACATCAGGATTTATTATCTTTTTACCTAACATAGAATTAAAATATTCTCTTTTCCAAAATCTTCATGCCTTAGTCACCTTACTTCCTCTCAACCCAGCTACCGTCCTCCTTGATTAATTCAATCAGTTCATCTACAGCCTTCTCAGAGGCAACACTTCTTTTTACTACATTCATCCCCCTGTACAGAGTGATTTTTCCTTTCCCTGATCCAACATATCCATAATCCGCATCTGCCATTTCTCCTGGTCCATTTACGATACATCCCATAATTCCTATTTTAACTCCCTTCAAGTGATCTGTTCTGTTACGGATTTTAGCTGTTGTTTCCTGTAGGTCAAAAAGTGTTCTTCCACAAGATGGGCAGGATATATACTCAGTTCTTGTAATTCTGGTATGTGTCGCCTGAAGGATCCCAAATACAATCTGATTAATAGATTCCTGCGCTAGAAGTATGTTTTCTTTATCAGGAACCTTCACATGTTCCGGAGATACCATTACCCCATCGCCTAATCCATCTATTAAAAGTCCACCTATATCAGTTGATGCATATAATAATAGATTTTCAATTTCTTGAGGAGGATATGTGCGTCTGATAATCACAGGAGAGATAATTTTTTTATTGATCAGTTCAAAAAAGATCCGACGTTGTTCAGCCATTCCATGTGTATTATCCGTATCAAGAATGATGACTATATCGGATCGATCTTTCATACGATCAGAAAGAATTTCTGAAAAATCCTTCAGTTCAACCTGTATAAAATTCAGTTCCGAATGGAGATCATCGGTCGATAGAAACTGTGTAGAATTTAAAAGAGGATATGTGTTTTCCTTATCATGGGAATCTTTCCACATTTCATAATCGCGAATCTCTTTCAATCTTTCTGGCAATATAAATGGAATGGGTGATTGTCCTGTGTAAATATAATCAGCCGCGGTATCGTCCGTCTTAAATTCATTAAGATCAGATAGATAATGATGGCCAATGAATTTGAGATCGTGATACGTCCAACTTCCAATATGATTCAAATCAGAGATCACTCTTGGAATATTATTTCCACCAATATTCAGTATTTCCAAGGAAGATCTTTTGGCAAAACTGAAAGGATTAATGGGGGATGCCTTGATCTCAGGAATTGGCCTATGCTGATCCCTCTCAATATATCTTTCAATCAAAATCTGAGCAACAGGGACTTCTTTTTCCGGTTCCTCTGTCAACGATACCCGAACAGTATCCCCAAGACCATCTTCCAGCAATGTACCAATTCCCACAGAAGATTTTATTCGACCATCTTCGCCCTCACCTGCCTCAGTAACTCCAAGGTGTAAAGGATAAGGCTGTAAATCCTCCTTGTCCAGATGATGAACCAATAGCCGGTAGGCCTGGATCATAACTTTCGGATTGGATGCTTTCATGGACAAGACGATCTCATAATAATCAAGGTCCTCACAAATCCGTAAAAACTCCAATGCAGATTCGACCATACCAAGGGGTGTATCACCATATCTGCTCATAATGCGGTCAGACAGCGAACCATGGTTGGTCCCAATACGCATAGCTGTGCCATATTCTTTACATATTTTCACAAGGGGAGTAAATCGTTCCCTGATCCTTTCCAACTCCGCATTATATGCATCTTTTGTATATCGGATGTGCTCAAATCTCTTTTTATCGGCATAATTGCCTGGATTGATCCTTACCTTTTCAACGATCCGCGCTGCTTCTTCTGCTGCATTTGGAGTAAAGTGTATATCAGCAATAAGCGGAATCTGATATCCTCTTCTATGTAGTTCATCCCGAATATTTTTCAGATTCCTGGCTTCATTTAATGATGGAGCTGTAATACGAATGTACTCGCAACCTGCTTCAACCATCCTGATTGATTGTTCAACCGATCCCATGGTATTCATGGTATCCACAGTAGTCATGGATTGAACCCTTATGGGATTGCACCCTCCAAGAGGTACATCTCCTATCGAAACTTCTCTTGTTTTCCGTCTGGAATATCTGACTAAGCTATTACAATAGTTCTTTTCAGATGAAATATCTGAAACGGGATTGGTCATTTACACTGATTTTGTCTGAACACAAATTTAACTGAATTCGGATTAGAAATGTTTTTCTTGCCATTTCATATCACAAGTTTTCCAAACCTGACGTATTTTCATAATACTAATTTATTTAGTTATTGCTAATTTATATAGTTTTTTCTAATTTTACTGGGAATAATGTACCTGAACTGCCACACATATTTCAGTTTCAAATATGGCACACTGTCACCGGAAGCCCTGTTTGACGAGGCTCGTAAACATAAGGTGCGTAAACTTGTAATTACCGATATCAACAATACCAGTGTATTTCTTGACATGTACCGTATCTGTTTGGAGAATCGCGAAGAATACGAGTTGGAGGTTGTACCGGGTATAGAGTTCAGGGACGATGAAAAACTGCTGTACATAGGTATCGCCAATAGTAACAAAGGATTTGGTGAGCTCAATCGAATCCTCACTCATGCCAATATCAACAAGGAAGCGTTACCTGCAAGACCCCCGGAAACATCACATGTCTATTTTATATACCCATTTGGCGAATTATCCCCTGAAGAGCTTAAAGAAAACGAATTCCTGGGCCTCAGATGGAAGGATGCCCGTCGTCTTGTCACGCACAGACTTGAAGCCTATATCGATAAACTGGTTATATGGCATCCAGTAACTTTTTCGGATAAGGTTAGTTACAACGTGCATCGCCTGCTCCGTGCTGTTGATCGTAATACTTTGTTGAGCAAACTATCAGCAAAAAGCCAGGCAGCTACAGATGAAACAATGATGCCGGAATCTGAATTGTTAAAGCATTATTGGGATTATCCACAGATCATTTCCAATACACGATACCTGCTGGAAAGTTGCGAGGTGCATTACGAAATCGGCACTAACAAGAACAAGAGAACCTTCACCCAGAGTCGTGAAAAAGATCATCATATCCTGCGTACGAAAGCATTGGAAGGGTTTCGCCGACGCTACGAATCATACAACAGCTATGCCATGGAACGATTGCTCCGCGAACTGGATGTAATTGCCGAACGAAACTTTGAAGCGTATTTTCTGATTTCTCTTGACATCGTCAGGTTTGCTACTAAAAAAGGCTTTGCCCACGTAGGCCGTGGTAGTGGTGCCAACAGCATGGTGGCTTATTGTATAGGGATTACCGAAGTAGATCCCATTGAGCTGGATCTGTATTTTGAACGCTTCCTGAATCCTTATCGCAGTTCTCCTCCTGATTTTGACATAGATTTTTCATGGAAGGATCGTGATACAGTAACAGCCTACATCCTGAACAAATACAAAGAACGGGCTGCATTACTCGCCACCTATACCACCTTCCAGGGGAGATCCATTATCCGTGAGTTGGGGAAAGTATTTGGTCTTCCAAAGAGTGAGATCGATGCTATTGTAGACCATCCCACACAGAATCAGAATAAGGATAACATCACAAGGCTGATTTTCCGCTATGCAGAAAGGTTGTATAAAATGCCACAGAATCTGTCGATACATGCTGGAGGCATTGTGATCACAGAACTGCCGATCACTGAATATACCGCCCTGGACCTGCCCCCAAAAGGTTTTCCCATTACTCATTTTGATATGATCATCTCTGAAGACATGGGAATCCACAAGTATGATATTCTCAGCCAGCGTGGTCTGGGTCATATCAAAGATACTGTAGAAATTGTCAGAGAAAATCACGGTAAAGAAATTGATATCACCCTGTTCAGCGACTTCAAAGAAGATCCGAAAATCAGGGAACTTCTCAGACAGGGCAAAGCAATGGGGTGTTTCTACGTAGAATCTCCTGCTACACGACTCCTGCTCGGGAAACTTCGATGTGAAGATTACCTGACCCTTGTGGCAGCCAGTTCGATAATACGGCCCGGTGTAGCACGTTCAGGGATGATGCGCGAATACATATTCCGTCACCTCAACCCGGGAAAGTATGAGCACATACACCCCAAAATGGCAGAGCTGATGGAAGAAACTTATGGGGTAATGGTTTACCAGGAAGATGTAATCAAGGTGGCTCATCATTTTGCAGGCCTTGACCTGGCAGAAGCTGACATCCTCAGACGGGGTATGTCCGGTAAATTCAGGTCGAGGAAAGAATTCCACAAGGTGCAAAAGAAGTTCCATGATAACTGCCGTGATAAGGGATATCCTGAAGAGATTACCAGAGAAGTATGGCGCCAGATAGAGAGTTTTGCAGGTTACTCATTCTCTAAAGCACACTCTGCCAGCTATGCCGTGGAGAGCTATCAAAGCCTGTACCTGAAGGCTTATCATCCACTTGAGTTCATGGTGGGAGTGATCAATAACTTTGGCGGTTTTTATCGTACGGAATTTTATTTTCATGAAGCACGCATGGATGGTGCAAATATAGAAGCCCCATGCGTGAATCGTAGCCAATATCTCACCAGCATTACCGGGGATACTATTTTCATCGGCTTCATCCACTTGAAGAGCCTTGAAACACGTGTCGGAGAAAATATCCCCATAGAAAGAGGACAAAACGGTCCGTATAAAAACCTGGATGATTTCCTCCAACGCATACCTGCCGGACTGGAACAAATGATTATCCTGATCCGTATCGGGGCTTTTCGCTTTACCGGCAAGACAAAACATGAACTCCTTTGGGAAATCCATTTCTTTTTCGGTAAATCAAAATCCCCATACCGCAGTAAAGGGATCTTTGATGCTGTTACGAAAAAATTCACACTCCCTGCCCTTGAATCGGATAACCACGAAGACGCTTTTGACGAGCTTGAGTTACTGGGATTCCCTCTTTGTAATCCTTTTGATCTGCTCAATACCGATTACAGACCAGATACATCAGCCCGGGAATTGATCCAAAAAGTAAACCGTCAAGCCAGCCTGATTGGCTACCTGATAACTACCAAAAACACGCATACAAAAGATCACAAACTTATGCACTTCGGAACCTTTATCGATGAGAAGGGGCACTTCTTTGACACAACTCACTTCCCAAACATCGCCAGAAAGCACCCCTTCAGGGGAAAAGGATTCTACTTTTTACATGGAAAGGTAGTTGAGGATTTTGACTATCCCATGGTTGAAGTTGATTTCATGGATAAACTGCCTATGATACAGAAAGAATCGGAAACAGTATAAATATAAAATAGCCACTCTTGTTGTTGAAAGATCCAGGGTTCGGGGTTCAAGGTTCAAGATTCGGGGTTCAAGGTTTGTGCATGCTTGAATAGAGTTGATCACTTTTTTCTATTTGCGGAAATCGACAATTATCCGGAGAGAATTCATAAATTTGTTTTGCATTTAGCCTTACATCATTAAGAAAAATCAAATGTTAAAGCAGACGATATACAGTGTCCTGTTCGCAGTAACTTTCATTTTTTTATTTGGGATCCACAGTTGCATCGATGATCCAGGGAATGACGAAGTATCAGGAATATTTACTATCCAGATCTCTGGAGATATCCAGGAAACAATGGAAGGTAAGGCCACTTTCAGCCTCATATCCAAGGATCAGTACAGCCTGGTAATAATAAAACTGGAAGTAGATGAATTGAATTATGTATGGCTATCATTTGTAAATCCATCCTCAACAAGTATATTTCTGGAACCCGGTGATTATAATATTGTCTCGCAAATTACTGTTGATAGTCAAAAAGAAGTACTGATCGATTATTACATTGATGGAGTGAAGTATATTGCTGATTCCGGGAGTGTTTCACTGGGTGTGAGCAAAGAAACCCAATTGAAAGGCAGAATCAACACCGCAAGTTTTCCAGATATTAACAGCTTTATATCGGGAAATTATGATGCAATAAGAGAGTGATTCAAGCCTGGGAAACCTCTTTCTGATCAATCATTAAATGTCGCCATCTAAATAATTTACCAACACTTTAAGGTCTTCAATTCTTCTGGGATTTAGTTTTTCCTTTTCAAGGTATGACTTCGCTTCACTGGATTCTCGTCCGATGATATTAATAAGATCCTTTTTCTTTGTTGTCAGAGGATATGCAATCTTATTAATACATAAGAACTTGTCTTTTTCCAGGAATAATCTTTCGTCTTTATTCCCAACATCCAGTTCTTTGATATAGTCAGGATCCTTTATGGAGTAATTAATATTGGTAATCACTGCCCATTCCCCACGCTCATATATTTCACATAATCCGCTGACAGGTGTACCATGTTCTGTTTTGAAATCACGCCCACTACCATGTACAATAATGCGACCGGTTTCTGCATGAAGGAATTCATATTTGAACAATTTGCCGATGGGTAGAACTTTGATTTCATCTCCAATTTGTATTTCAAGCAGGTTAAACTCAATATCATACCGTACAGGAAAATCCTTAACTACCAGTCCTGATCGAAAATAAATATCTGTAGTTCTCCATTCCTTATCTAAATAGTATTTTCCTCCGTTACCTATCACTCGATAACCAAAAGCTTCGAGCACCTCCTCCTGATCACTTGTCCTATCCAGCGTACGGTTATCTTGCTGGGATATTCCACGGTGTGGAATAATAGCTGCTAAGGCAATAAAGACAATACTTATTCTGCTTATCATGTGATAAATATTTACACGCGTAATTAGTTATCTTCTTTTAATAAAGACTTTCTGTTCATAAGCCTAATATTCAATAGTAACTTAAAACAACTTTCGTACCTAAATTTAAAAAATTATCATATCCATACCAAAGTCGACACCTGAGCAATATCGAATCATGATAACCCCGGACTTAAAATGGTGAAGTTTTAAAAACTTGCTTTTTGAAAGTTAATTTCAGAAAAGTGAAAACAATTCAGTGGGTCTTCTGGCTATATAAAAGTAAAGGCCGGACGAGTCCGGCCTTTTATATAGAAATTATCAGGTACTAAAAATTCTAAAGTTTAAAAAGTCAACCGTCAATCTGGAATTACCTGATAGTCGAAAAAATGTCTTTTCAACACTTAAACCACTGCTAATATAATACATATTCTTTTTTTTCAATACATAAAAGGAAAAATATCTTACAAGAGTAAGGAAAAATGAATTTTCTCTTTTTTCGTGAGTAAAAAGATTCTCCTTTTTAAAACTTATTAATTATACGGGATTTCAATAAGAAGTTCACATATTTTCACAGTGAATTTTGAAATTACACTATGTAATATATTCTCCACGAGGTTCATTATTTGGGACAAAACGAGCAAATGAATCTTATAATCATACTAAAAACACAAGTTGTTAGTAATCATTCACGGGGAAGAAACATAATTTCATATGTGTATTTTTATAAATGATGTGACATACATCACAATATAAAAACAAACCCCGAATGAATAGCATCCGGGGTTTGTATCTTTTCAGTGAATAATATTTTCAATCCAGCTATAACTTAGTTAATGTAAGTTCTGAATCGAATCCACCGAAACATCCTGAATTAGTATATGTAATTCGTATTACAAATTGCGAATCATCATCGATATCAAACCAACCCGGATCAGCTGCGGATGCGATTAAAACATCATTAGGTGGTCCACATGTCCAGCCATTGCTTTGTTCTGCTACAGAAGGCTGATCGCAAATTAGATCGAAGTTGAATGGACCATCACCACCCAATCCTAACCAGTCACCACCAGTCAATCTAAATCTCGTTCCACCAAGATTTGCAATATTAACCGGTCCGGTATATATACCTTGATCATCTGATATATCGTATTGACCAACGAACATACCATCAGCTATCGGACAGAATACGCCCCACGAGAAATGGCACCCACCGAATGAGGGCTGTGCAGGTTCGTTACATAAATCAGAAGCTAATGCAACAGTCAATGTTCTACCATCGTTGGTATTCATTGGAAAAGTTAATTGAAAACTGTCTCCAACCTCGAAATCAGAAACATCCATTCCTATAAGATCAGCAGCCTCCTGTCCGGTCAGTGTAACTGTCGATGGAAACTGTGTGATGTTAATAACAACAATAGGAGCGTACACTGAATCAATTGGGTTACCTTCAACATCCACCAATGCATCGTTTTCAGTGAATATTAAAATCACATCAACTGATGATACGGTTGTTACTCCAAAACCGTCCACATCCAGTACAAATTCTATTTCCTCTGTAGCAAGATTATTCAAAGGATTGAATAACAACTTGTCAGGATTTGGAGTTACCAGTGTGATAGCACCAATGTGATCTTCGATCGCTGGATAAGGTACCAGGTCATCATCTCTACAGGAGATTGAAACCATTATTAATAAAGCGAGAATTATATATATTTTTTTCATGATTCTACGTTTTTAGTTTTTATCCCAGAATATCGGATCTGTAATTGCCGGCTCCGGTGTATTTGGATTCGAAGCCTGTTCGTTTACAGAATAATGCAACCTGAGCGGGTATGGAGCAGCCGGCACCAATGATGTTGGCAGGTCCAGCGGACAACCGGTTCTTCTGTAATCCGTATACGCTTCAATTCCATTCCCCCATACAGCATAATACTTCTCCTTTATCACGACATTCAATTCTGCCGTCGGATTGGCGGCCAGTGCTAAATCGAGTACCCGTGAATCAGCGTATGCTGAAATATCAGCATCATCGATGGGGGGTGCATCCTGATCCAGGGTTGTTGCAAAATCCGATACTTTTTCCATGGAAGCTACGATTCCTTCCCGCATAAGCGCGGAGGCATCTCCAGCTAATCCAAACCTCAATACACCCTCGGCATGCATGAACTTAACCATAGAGAATGTCAAAAAAGGAATTATTCCTTCTCCGGTACCCTCAGTATCATCCATATCATCGAAAGATCCGTCATCATACCTTCCACCTATCGGGTAAATACCGAAAGTGGTCCTTATTGTATTATCACCGGGTAATCCCGAAGGATCGCCATGATCTCTACCAATATAACCTTCAGCATCAGGATGACCTGCCAGATCTGGATTCGTACCCAGATATCCGTAAATGCAGTCGGTTCTGGTATTACATGGTATGGTCTCAAAAGTAAGTGAACTACCATCATCCTGGCGGTAGAGGTAATACTTCGTTCGAGGATCATCTTTCATCAGCATATTGTACATGAAGTAATTATCCATATAATGGATTTTATTACCTCCTACATACTCGCGTTGATGAAGTGGATGACGGTTTTGCGGAGCGATACCCGGTCCAAACTGGAACTGGAAATCTTCTTCATTGTCAGAGATCATTTCATCATCATTGATCATCTGGGTCATTCCAGTGGCATTTTCCATATTGAGATACATCCGGAACCGGATAGTATTAGCAGCTTTGATCCAAAGATCAATGTCACCATCATATACCAGATCCCCCGCTACAGGGATATCATCCTCATCCAGGCTTACAAGTGCATCATCCAGCAAAGTCAGCACACGATTGTATACTTCTTCATCATCCTGATACTTTGGAGTTATATATTCACTCCCCTTCAGGGCTTCATCATAGGGAAGGTCTCCCCACAGATCAACCATGATCATATAAATATATGCTTTACAAACCTGTGCGATACCTATAAAATGGTATCTTTCTTCAACAGTTCCCTGATCTATAATTCTTTCCAAGTCAGTGAGGGCACCCGAGAAAAATCCATCAAAATCATTGGCATAGTCACTGCCTGTGTGTGTGTACTGACTTTCAGAAAGGTTGTAGTACTGTCTTGTAAAAATGGAACCATTTTGCTGAGAAGTTCGTGTCATTCTCAATGCCATCGAAACCTGTGCGGCCGGAAGTAAAAGATCAAGCGAAGCTTCAGCGGGATTATTCGGATCCGTATTAACATCCAGCCAATCACCGCTACAGGCATTCACCATAATGGCAATTGCAAGTACAACCGAAATTTTATATATATATCTTAACGTTTTCATATTCATAAACATTTATTGTTAGAATGTTACCCTGAGATTAACTCCATACCTCCTAGTTGTTGGTACGATACCAAAATCAATTCCCTGGGCATTACCTGTCAGGTTTGGATCCAGGCCACTTACATTTCCTGCACCTAATGAGCTTGTTTCCGGGTCAAAATTCAGACTCTTAGGCATGTTGACCGAGTTGTACCACAGGTTACGACCTGTAAGAGAAACATTGATCGATCCAAATGGCGTTTTTTCCAATAAGGATGTTGGTAGATCATAACCAAGAGTAACTTCTCTTAACCTGACGACTGATGCATCAAACAGAGAAAATTCATTCGGACCTGCCGAACCAAATGTATTGATGAAATACCAGTCATTAACCGTAAGCAATGTCCCATTGGTTATCGTATTGCCGTCATCATCAAGAACAGCCTCGAATGTAGAAGGATCTCCAACTACACCCGGGATAACCACAGCAATGGCCCTTCCATCCGGATGATCAGGGATTGTTTCGGTTGTTAAACCTCTTCCAAATACCTGGTTATAGGTACCTGACCACATCTGCCCACCATGTTTATAGTCCACCAGAACATTAAGTGAGATCCCTTTCCACCTGAATGTGTTGGTAACACCAAGTATATACTTTGGATTCGGATTACCAATTACTTCAAGTTCAGTATTCTCAATCAGCTTACCTGTTATTGGATCAACCAGGAGTTGTCCATCCGTATGTTTTGCAGCTGTGGAGCCTTTAATCTGGCCATATTCCTCGCCTTCTCTATGAACAATTTTCAGGCTGTTTCCATAGCCATTAACAAACACTTCATCCAGTCCTTCAGCAAGAGAAACCACCTCATTCTTGTTTTGAGAAAATATCGTGTAAATCTCCCAGTTAAATCCATTATTGAATTGAAGTGGGACCAGTCTTAAAGCTGTTTCTATCCCTGTATTGGTGACCTCTCCGATATTCACATACTTGCTCGTAAAACCAGTTGATGGTGCAACATCGATTGGTACAATCTGGTCTTTGGATGACCTGCTGTACCATGTGAAGTCAACTCCAATCCGGTTGTTTAAAAACTGGAGATCTACCCCGGCTTCCAACTCTGTGGTAAACTCAGGCTTCAGCCCGGCGTTTTTCAGGTAGTTGTTATATGTCTGGGCATTCGTCGCAACTCCTGAAATACGATTAGTATATGGAAATTCCAGGTTGGCAAGATTATTACCGAAACCCGGATTTGAAGGATTTGTAAAGTAAACATTCTGCAGTAAGTAAGGATCTGTATCATTCCCTACTTTGGCATATCCAACACGCAACTTACCAAAATTGAAGGCATTTGATTTTAATCCCAGAGCATCGGTAAATATCCATGATGCGCTCGCCCCACCATAGAAGTAGCTGTTATTATCCTCTGGCAATGTAGATGTGATGTCATTTCTTCCGGTCATATTCAGGAACAACCAGTTTCTGTATCCGAGTGTTACATCACCATAAATTGCCTGGTACCGCTGTTCACTAATTCCTCCACCCGCTGGAACAATGTTTGCAGTATTATTCATATCGTCAAGAAAACGAACAATAATGCCTGTTCCAACGAAAGCCGTACGATCCAAACGTCTCATATTTGCGTTGTGACCAAGGACAGCATTCAGTGTATAATCCTCTCCAAATTCCTTATCAAACTGGAACATCAGGTTACCATCATACTCGAACCGCTGGATATGATCCTGGAGGATCTCACCCTGGGGAGTAGCATTCGCAGATACTGGTTTTACGTTTTGCTTTCTATCAGTAAATCCATTAAATCCGGCAATATACTGGACTGATAACCAGTCAGTAATGTCATATCCTACAGTAAGGTTTCCATAATACCTGTTTAGACTACTGGTATGCGGGGCATGCTTTGCCAGGAAAATCGGATTGTCATTATCAGGTCTGTAAAATGCTCCGTTCCCTTCAGAATCCATGTATGGATAGCCCAAAAGATCTACGTTTGGTGGTGCAAAGAGTGTTCTTTCCATAACACTCGTACTTCCGTCATATAATCCTGTAGTAGGCGGGGATATCATATCCAGTTTGACAAAATTAATGCTTCCCTTCAACCAGATGCCATTTTCAAGCTGAGCATTCCCCCCCAGGTTGAGATTAATCCGGTCCATCTTGTTCTCAGGGATAATACCTTCATTATGCATCCACGATGCACCCGCAACAATATTTCCCCGATCTCCTCCTGAAGATATAGTGATCGCATTCTCAATCAGGTTGCCTTTTTTAAAGAATTGTTCTGCAGGTAGCCATGGTTTCAGAATTACAGAATCATCAACCAGATCAGGAAATCTATCCGGATACCTGTCATAAGGATGAGGTACCCATGCATTACCATCAGAATCAATATGCCGGATCAGGTCCCCATTCAGTGGGACATCCCAAGCCGGATCCGTAATATCAAAAGGGGCGCCCCAGGTACCGTAGTTACCATCTACATACTTGAAGTTGTTCCCTTGGGTGTATCGTGTCTGGTAATCGGGAAGGTTCGCAACCTCCTCTACACTATAGCCTGAGGAGAAAGCTACTTCAAATCCTTTTTTTGATGCCTTCCTATTAGCCTTTGTTGTAACAACCACTACACCATTAGATGCCCTGGATCCATAAAGAGCAGCAGCAGCAGCCCCTTTCAGCACGGTCAAAGATTCGATGTTGTTTGGATCCAAATCAAGTGATCTTGCCGCTTCTGTTGTTGCATCAGTGAAACTACCGGATGCATAGGTGGTGTTATCAAATGGCACGCCATCCACAACAAACAGTGGTTGGTTATTACCCAAGAGAGAGGAATTACCACGAATGGTAATATTCGTCCCGGCTCCAACGGCTCCACCGGCTCCAATAATATTTACTCCGGGGATCTTACCCTGAAGTGCCTGAACCGGGTTAGGCTCAGCCTTTTGAGCGATGCTTTCTGAATTCAATGCGGTAACCGCATATCCAAGGGCCAGTTTTTCCCGCTCGATACCAACAGCCGTCACAACGATTTCACCCAATTGAGTGGTCTCGGCTACCATAGAAATATCTATGACAGATTGTGCACCGACTTCTACTTCCTGCGTGGCTAGCCCAATAAAGGTATAGACAAGTACATCTGCATCTTCAGGGACACTCAATTTATAGTTCCCATCAAAATCAGTAACCGTACCTGTTGTAGTACCTTGTAAAATTACGTTCACTCCGGGGATCGGTGATCCATCCTCTGCCGAGGTCACTTTACCCGAGATCGACCTCTCCTGCGCCCAGGCTAAATGCGTTAGTCCAAACGCGAGGAGCATCATAACAATACGTAGATGTTGCCTCATAAGCTTAATTTTTAAGGTTAATAAAAAAAATTATATCAATCATTCCCTCCCGTTATCGCATTCTGATAAATAATACATTATCGGAATTATTTATTATGAAACCCGAGAGAGGCAGAATCTGATACTGTTAACGTTCGTAAAGGTGGGCACAAATTGATATTAAATCTATCCCCCTGATGGTGGGATTTTGAAAAGTCATAATGAGAAGAAAATCAATGAAAAACGTGTGCATTTCCCCCATATTCAGGGAAAATATCAAAAAAAATAGCTACCGATTTTGGTTGTCGTCAAAAAGACTTCAGGTACTAAATTAGTTTATTCTTCATAGCAACTTCTATAGCGGCAGCCTTAGAATTTACCTGTAATTTGTAATATATATTCTTTATATGGGACTTCACAGTTTCCTTGTGAATGTACAATTCGTCAGCTATAACGGAATAACTCTTCCCTTTTGCCAATAATTCCAGCACCTGAGTTTCCCTTTTTGTTAATGGAGAATTTTGATTTCGTTGAAATGATTCAACAACCATCCGTGCAATATTACTACTCATGGGTGCACCTCCTGTTTTCACTTCATTGATTGCATCCAGAATTTTATCATGTGTCGCGTTTTTGGTAATATATCCTGAGGCACCAGCAACCAGGGCTTGAAAGACAAGTTCTGAATTCTCATGTACGGTAATTACCAGTACATCAATTTCAGGATATTCCTTTTTTATTATCCTTGTCCCTTCAATCCCATTCATCCCGGGAAGTTCAATATCCATTAAAACAATGTCCGGTTTATCCTTTTTCAGGTTTTTAATTGCTTCTTCACAAGTCATATAGGAGCCAATAACTTCATGTTTACTGAAACTGTTAATCAATAATGCAAAACCATCCTTAACAACTTCATTATCCTCAATTATTGTTATTCTGCTAACTTTTTCTTCCATAATCAGAGTTTTACGCCTTTAGCCATGGTAAAAATATAATATTTCAAAATTAATCCCCCATTATTGGGGATGCTAAAAATGACACATCGATCATTTACATTATGCTTTTATCACTTCTTATATTAATTTAACAATAAATCACTCGCTTATCCTGACTGTTTTATCAGGGAATGTTACCTTAAGTACAATTTCTGTCCCCTCTTTGTCATTTGAATTTACAATCAGATCACTCTTCAGTTTTTGACTTCTTTCTTTCATTTTCTTTAACCCTTCACCATAATCAAGATTATCCTGAGCAATACCCTCACCATCTGCCTTCAATTTGATCTCAATTGCTTCGGATTGAGCGAACATTGAAAAGTACACATTCCTGCATCCGGGACAATTCACTGTATTCTGCAACCCTTCCTTGAATATTAAAACCATTTGCCTGGAATATCCTGCCGGGAGTTTAATATTAAGAGAATCCGTTTCACCATTTTGTGTATGGAACATGATCCCGGAATTATCAAAAAGATCTTCGCCATAATCGCGTATATTATAGTAAACTTCCTTCAGATTATCATTATTGGGATCAATTGACCAGATAAAATCTTTTGTTCCCTGGAATAGTTTCCTTGCTTCTAAATCAATCTTTTGCAGAAGAATACTCATTTCAGAAGGCATTTCCTGTGATTTTCGTGAAATAAGTTGAGCCAGCATGGATATTCCGGTTAACTGATTTCCCACCTCATCATGAAAATCCATCGCTACCTTTTTTCGTATCTTTTCTGATTCTGCTACACGAGCATGTTCAATTTCGACAATCTGTTGTATTCGTAACCTGATCCTGTAATTATTGTAAAGAATAAAAAGAAGCAATAAAATTGATAAAATGACCATATAAAACCATATGGTTCCATAGAATGGTGGGATTATCTGGAATTGTATGGTTGTATCAGGTCCACCCCAGTTAATGCCATCAAAAGATCCCTGAATACGAAAATTGTATTTCCCTGAAGGTAGGTTATTATAGGTAATAAAGTTGTCAGAAAAGGATTTAGACCAACTGGTTTCATGACCTTCGAGCATGCATCTATATATAATACCTTCAGATTGATTTAGACTAATCCCCTGGAATCGGAATATAAAATCATTCTGACTAAAAGGGACAGTAAATTCAACGGGTACATTGTGCCAGGTTTCGATGCTATCGGAATGATGTGACCAATCATACTCCCGCTCCGGGATATTCACAGTAGTGATTGCCACAACAGGATAATCATTATTTAATTCTTTTATATCAGGATTATAAATATAACTACCATTCTCCGTACCTATCCATAATTTATTATCATGATCAAGGAAAAAAGCATCCGTATTAATTTCGGATACATTCATGCCTGCGTTTGAACCATATACAGTTCTACTGATAATTTTATTTTCTTTAATACTGCATATCATGATCTCGTTCTTCATCCCGATAATCATTCGATTTGAATGATCAAAGGTTAAAAAAGTGATCTTCCCCCTTATTCCCATATCATCCAGTATAACAATCTGGTGATCTTCTAAATCGAGTTTCAATATTACGTTATCTGTAGTCCCACACCAGACCTCATTATTACTGTTTCGTGCCATATAGGATACTACTCGGCCTTTTAACTCCTGGATGCTGAACAGGTTTGTAACTTGCCTGTTTTTAATAAGATCAATACCTCCTTCCGTTGAAACAAGCATACTCCCATCCTCAATTGGTAGCAGGTGCTCTATTCTATCACTACTCATCCCAATTCCAACTGAGTATGTAGAAAAGTCATCCCCATCAAATAAGGATAAACCGCTTACTGTTGCGATCCATATGTCTCCCTCTGAATCCTCTGTAATCTGGTAACAATAGTTATTTGCCAATCCATCTGATGCATTATAGAAATTTATTTTATCCTTTTGGAAATGTGCCACCCCTCTTGTAGTTACCACCCACATAGTGCCATTTGAATCCTGATAGCTATTGCGGATATAATCACTTATAAATCCATTTGACAAAGTGTAACTTTTTGTACTCTCTCCATCGTATATTTCAAGACCATCTCCAAAGTATCCTATCCATAATCTGCCGCCAGAATCTCGATTTATGAATCGTGTGATTCTACTTTCCGGTCTTCTGCCTTTGTTAAGAAAGAGGAATCGTCTTCCATAATGTCTGAATAATCCGTATGTTCCAGTCCCAATCCATAAATTACCTTCACGATCACTGAATACAGTTCTGGCATCCGGAATTCCGAATCCCTGTTTTTTATCAATCTCAATTATCTTATTACCTGTGAGTTGATATAGACCAGAATTAGCTCCGATCCAAAGTGAATCAGTATCTGAAAAGGTAATCTGATTTATTTGAAGATTCTCAGATCCGGGTACTAATTCTGGTTGTTTTAAACCACTTCCGGAGATCCATTCATATAAGCCATGACTGGTACCAATCAATATTCCGTTATGTGGTAATACACAAATACTATTAATAGCAGAAATATTATCTAATTGACACAATCCAACATATTCATCATTATCTGCTCTAATAATCCTTCCATTGGCCGTCCCAAATAATATATTACCTTCACGATCAACTGCCAATGAACTGACTTCTTCACTAAAGGAATTTACTGCATGGATTTTGCCTTCCGAATCAGTTTTGTACAGCTTGCCACTTCCGGAGGAAAACCAGATATCGCCTTTAATATCCTCATTGATATTTGTGATTTGAACCTGCTCTTCACCTCCAGTATCAAACTCATTGATCGTAGTTCCATCATAACCTGTTATACCACCCGATCTGCCAATCCAAAGGGTATTGTGACTATCAATAAACAGACAGTTAACTTTTTCAGTATCATAACCTGTCTGTAATTCAATTTCATCAAAATCCAATCCATTATATCGATACAAACCTTTAGATGTCCCGATCCATAGATAACCTAATTGATCCTGCTCTATATCATTAATAGTGCTGTTTGCTAATTCCGATTCCCCCGCACTTTTAATGATCAGACTCTGAGCATTTAGTTCGCCTGATACAACCCAACACATCAGGATAAGTAACCAGTTAAATAGTATGATAGGGTTACCCCTTTTTAACAACCTCATAATTTTAAAACCTATTAATCTCCTCGTTATCCCATACTTAGGACAAGATTAACCATAATCATATAATTAAAAAATCCCCCAAATTGGGGATTTTTTTTCAGTTTAAGATTTATCAAATTTGTTCTGAGGTTATAATTGCAAGTTTATCACCTTCCAACGGCGGAAAAGAACTCTCTTCATACACTTTATATGCTTTTGGAAGGTTTTTTTATTAAGACATGCATAAACCAGGAATCTGTTCCTGGGGCTCTCGTTGAATAATACATCGAAAGAGATCTAATAACCTTAATTCATACTGGTAGTTATCCGATTATAATCATCAACAGTATCAATATCAATCTCTGCATCCGGATTCGGAAGTACATGAACATCCGATTCGGCCACATGAATGCAC
>JBHOSY010000080.1:0-20121 GCA_042584165.1 Bacteroidota bacterium
GTCTGGTGGGTTATATGAACCGGGTGGAAGAGGATGGCTCCAAAACCTTGAAGGTAACCCAGGTGCCCAGAAAGCATATAAAAAAGACGACTGGAATCATTTCAGAATAAAAGCTGAAGGAGACCATATACAAACCTGGGTAAATGGTGTATTGGCCACCGACGCAAAAGATGATATATTTCCGGAGGGATTTATCGGATTTCAGATGCATAGGATTTATAATCAGGAACATTCAGGGAAGCAGATGTTTTGGAAAAATATTAAAATAAGGGAATTATAATTTCAGAAATTAAAAATACAAAATAACAACTTTCAATTATGGACAATAGAGTAAACAGGAGAGAATTCATGAAGACTGCTTCAGCAGCAGGCCTGGGCCTATCAATAGCAAATTTCCCGGTGCATGGGAATAACGCCCCCAGCGAAACACTGGTTGCTGGTGTGGTTGGTGTTCGAAGTCGCGGAACGCAATTGGCAAAAGATATTGTAGCAATCCAGGGTATGACCGTTGGTTATATGTGTGATGTGGACGATGAATACCTTGAAAAGTCTATCGAAGATATTGGTGAATTGCAGAAGAAGAAACCTGTTGGATTCAAGGATATGCGCAAACTTTTTGAGCAGAAGGATCTTGATGTGGTGTTTATTGCGACTCCAGACCACTGGCATGCACCTGCTGCAATTATGGCATTACAGGCCGGTAAACATGTTTATGTGGAAAAACCCTGTGGACATAATCCGAGAGAAGGGGAATTACTGGTTGAGGCGCAGATGAAGTATGGAGGTTTGGTCCAATTGGGTAATCAGCGAAGATCATCTCCGGAATTAATCCAATCGATAAAAGAAATAAAAGAAGGGATCATCGGGAAACCATATTTTGCAAAGGCATGGTATGCAAATCGAAGAGCATCAATTGACGTGGGTAAGGTAGTGCCTGTTAAAAAGGGTCTGGATTGGGATCTCTTTCAGGGACCAGCACCACGAACGCCCTATCGCGACAATGTGCATCCATATAACTGGCACTGGTTCTGGCGTTGGGGTACCGGTGAGATCTGCAATAATGGAACACATAGTATCGATGTATGCAGGTGGGCATTGGGTGTGGATATACCTGTAAAAGTCACCTCAAGTGGTGGAAGATATCATTTTGATGATGACTGGGAATTCTGTGACACACAGGTAGCAAGTTTTGAATTTGAAGAAGGTAAAGCGATCAGTTGGGAAGGGCGAAGCTGTAATGATAAGAGACTTGAAGGGGCAGGGGTTGGCGTAATTATCAATGGTACAGAAGGTACAGCAGTAATCCTTGACAGCAAGCATGAATTCTATGATATAGGTGAAAAATTGGTGAAAACAGTAGAACTGGGAGGTGAAACGGACACAACAAATCTGGTTAGTGGAGGAAGTCTTACACAAAGACATATCGCAAATCTAAGAGATGGAATTACGAAAGAAGAAGCATTAAAATCTCCAATCGTGGATGGTGCAATAAGTGTTCTTATGTGTCATCTTGGGAATATTGCTCAGAAAACCGGACATACCCTGAACTTAAATCCGAAAACAGGCAACATTATCAATGATCCCGAAGCGATGAAAATGTGGAGCCGACAGTACGAACCCGGCTGGGAACCGAAGGTCTAGATATTAAAATTCGTTCATTTCTAGTCCCAGCTGGGCGAAAAATAAAAGCCCTGGGTTTTCAATCCAGGGCTTTTGTTAATTGTATCAATATAAGCGCCAAAGGCACAAAAAAAAGATTTTCGTTTTGAGCTGGAAGGAAGCTCATTGTTTATTCACTACTATTTCCGGAGTTGTCAACAGCAACTACCTTATAATAGTATTGAGGTAATCCATGATCCCGTAAATCCACATACTCATTAGTGATGGTTGTGCCAATCTGTTTCAGTGATGTAATTTCCACATTTTCTTTTTCAGATCTGTAAATCCGATAATAGCAGAAATCCTCTTCAACATTCGGATCCCAGGAAAGCACATTCCGGTTCCTGTCTCTCTGTTCCTTCTTCACCACAAAGTTTTTCACAGGTGCAGGAGGAACTTCATCAAATTTGGATGTAAAGATTACCAGTGAATTTGGAGGAGCGTCATCTGACAATTGTCCATTTGTAAGAGTAACCTTTTTTGAATATTCCTGCAGGTCACCAAAATAATTAAACGGTACATTTTCAGGATCATAAACATACTTTCTAAATATTATTTCTGAATCTATAGCTTTAACCTGGAAATTGAGTCTACGACTATCATTGTTGCGGTTAATTACTGCAATAGATACTGAATTATCATTATGGTTCTGAATTGCACAAACTCTTAGAAGAGAATCAGCCGAATTAACTTCATAGACATTTGCAGGTCCACGGAAAAACTTGGTTAGCAATCCCAACGCGTAGTAGCTGGGTCTGGTGGTGAAATCATCTATTTCCCACTTAAAAACGCCCCATTTGTTTATATAAGTTGGCCTGTAATTGGATGGAAAATCACAGAATGTCCAGTAACTGCTTGCATAAATCCCTCCATTTATCATTGCAATGATAGCTTCCCCAACCTGGATCCCAACATATCTTTCCAACGGGGTATTATTATAAATGCATGCATCATGTCTGACAGAATCGATGGTGTTGCTGTTTTGTTTAGGACCAAATTCTCCTATAATAAATTTTTTGTTTTTACTCCGTGCAAGATTTGCGCCCCATTTCATTTTTTCAAGGAAAAAAGGATAAAAGGAAACATCAAAAAGATCATAGCTGTTTATATAATGATGACCACCATAAACACCGGTTATATCATCCATGTTTTCAGCGGCCCATTCAATGGTATGCCAGTAGGTAAATGGTGATGCATCAGTTGCGAGTAATTTGATATCAAGATCTCTGCTTTTAAATTCATCATAAAAAAGTTGATGGATACTTTTAAAGTAGTCTAACCGATCATCCTTTACGAGTGACGCCCATCCATCTAGTGATAGCTCATTGGTCATGCAAAAATAATTAAGGTTATTGAAACCTTTCTGTTCTTTTATGTATTGCAGGTTATCAACTTCATTTTTCACGTAGTCTAGTTCATTTTCATAATTGTTAATTGCTCTTGTGCCCCATGTTGTAAAATACAGTTCTGTATTAGTGCTTTTCATCACTTCGAGGTACTGCGCTACATCATCAATCGTATTTTTATCCCATCGGGGGAAATCTGTTATCCTGGCAAAGGATGGATTCAATTCGCGCCATCGTTTGGCAAAAACCTGTTCATAGTGCCATCTGGGGGCATCATGGCTGTGATAAAATACGTGAAACCCGATGCCTCCAAAATCTGGATTTACTATTTCTTTGTTGATCTCTATTGAAGATATCGGAAGATTTTTTGATCCTGGTGTATTACAACCCCAAAAAATAGAGATAAGAACTAAAATGGCTGGGCTTTTCATAATGGATATTATTTAAATGAAAAATGATTTGACTGAAAAAGTAAGCTTAGATGACTTATAAACCAGAATTCAAGTTAACGACTTTAAAATTAATGGAAAACATTTTCAGTTATTCCAGCGACCTGTTTGTCTATTTTAAAGGATATCCCATATATTAGGCGGCTTCTTTGAAAAAACCAATGTTGTATATCCTGATTTGTTAATCATGAGCAATGATCGACTGAAAAGATATTGGAGAAGAAATCCGTTTCCAGCGTAGTGCGAAAGAAACTCACGAGAATGAGCGCTAATGATTTATAAGCCTTTAATTAATTCAGTAATTTGATGAACTCCTCTTCATCAAGACGGATATCATCTTCTCCAATCTGATCGAATGGATTTTCAAGATGAACCTGGATATTGTCAAGGCTCACCAGAACAAAACTGAAAAGAACAGGGAGCATGTACCCCAATCCAACCGGAAATTCCTGTGCAATAAAGGCGAAATAGGGAGCATATATAATTGGAAAAACATGTAAAAATATTTTACTATACGCTCTGAGAGTTATAGGAGTTCGATAATTATAGATGATCTTAAGATTTTCATAATCAATCATCATTTTACTGAGATATTGGTTGACTCTGGCTAGTTCCCCGGGTGAAAGATCAAGTGCCTTAAATTTTTGAATATTGACTGAAAGTTTTGAAAATTCATCAAAAACCGGTCTTTCGCTTTCTATATCTGTCTGGATTTTTTTTGTTAGTAATTTATTCTGTAATGCAATAAATAATTTAATCAGGCAATCTTTTATTTCCAGCATTAAATTTCCAGAACCATCTTGTCCCCAGTCCCTTGCTGCATAAACGATAGCTACGCTATGTGATTTAAAATCTGCCAGGTGGTGAAGGGCCTGTTCACGCCTGTCATAAGCGCTATTAATGGCAAAAACAATTGGAAAAACGATTGCGATCCCAATGAGTGTTAGAGGTAAATCTGCCACATAATCATATCGATGACATATTGTTGTAGCAATAATGGCCAGTGCAGTTACAATGAATGTTTTATAATTGATTATGTGCCTGAGGCTTTTTATTAGTTTCATGACTGGGTTTGATTGTTGTAATTTAAATTTAGTAACTATATATTAAAACTGAATTAATAAGTGCAGCTTAGTAACAGGTTACTTTTATTAATGTGTCTATAATCTGTCTGTATTCACATCTTAGAATTAAGAGATTGATTGACTGATTTTTATGGTTGAATTCAGTGATCTGCAACATACATATGATCAACAGAAAACCCTGAGTTTTCATGACTGGAATGTATCCCATGGACAGCACGGTGTAATTTATGGTAATTCTGGAAGTGGGAAATCTACTCTGATCGGATTGATATCAGGATTAATTCAGGTTCAATCAGGCATATTGACTGTATGTGATGAAAACCTTAAGATCCTTTCGGTTGATGAACGAGATGCATTCAGGGGGAAAAATATAGGAATGGTATTTCACAAACCATACTTGAGCCGGATACTAAATGTTTACGACAATCTCGCCTATGCCCAGCAATTTTCCGGGAAGACGGAGGATGACACGAGGATATTTGAATTGCTTAAAGAAATTAACCTGTCAGACAAGGCTTTTTCCAGGGTATCTGAAATAACAGACGCTGAAGCCCGCCAGATAGCAATAGCACGCGCGATTTTACATAGCCCAAGACTTATTCTGGTTGATGAACCCGTGGCGGGGCTGGATATGAAGGAAGGGAAACAGATAATAGATTTATTGATAGGGCAGGCAGGGAAACATGAAGCCTCATTGATCATTGCTACCAATGACATTAGAATTAGAGACGTTTTTAAAAACCAATTGAATCTTAAAAATTGAATTTGATAAGACTTTCATTATTGTTTTGGATCAATAAACCATACTCATCAGTATTGAATGCTTTGCTTATTGCTGTTCCCGTTGCCATATTTATCAGTGTTGGCGTACTTAAAAAACAGATAACTAAAAAATTGCTTAAACAGACAGAGAATGTTGACCTGATCCTTGGAGCCCCGGGAAATCCAGTTCAAATAACCATGTCAGGAATATTCTTTATTGGAAATTCTACGGGTACCATATCAGTTGGGAATGCACGTGAACTTGTGAAAAACCGGGCAGTGAGATTGGCAGTTCCAGTGATCCTGGGAGACTATTATAATGGATTCAGAATGATTGGAACAAATAATAATTATCTGGATATCCATAACGCCGAACTTCGTGATGGCCGTATATGGAATGCTCAAATGGAAGTCGTAATTGGCTATACAACTGCCCGAAAACTAAATATTGAAGTAGGTGACATAATATCAATGGATACGAAATCAAATGATAACTTAAGTGAGGGTGATATAATGTTTTATCAGGTGGTTGGTGTGTTAGAAAAAACAAGAACTGTATTGGATAAAGTAATCCTTACCAGCGTAGAGAGTTTTTGGGACATTAATGAATTGGTAGCGGAGTCTGATTTATATGAGATGGACTCTTTGACCCTTGGAAAGGATAAACCATATGATATTTTCCCATTTGATTTTCCTGAAAACTCTGAAGAGTCTTTGTCATGTGTATTGATCCAGTACCGATCCCCAATGGCTGCACTAACCTATCCAAAAAACGTGAAAAGAGAACCGGGGATTCAGCCGGTTACACCAGCGATTGAAATACTTCGTTTAAATGGCATTATCAATCAGGTGTCAAATTATTTTATTGTATTTGCATATATACTAATTGGAATTATCGGATTTTCAGTTGTGCAGTATTTTAAAAATATGTTGAAAAAACATGAGACTGATTTTGCTGTATTCCGGGCAACTGGTTGCAGTCGATATAAAATCATATACCTGCTGCTGATACTGGCGATGTTAATTGCCGATACTGGTGCGTTTACAGGGATTATCTTTGGTCATATAAGCGCCCATCTTGTATCGGGTTCGTTACCGTTTGCCAGGATAGCAGGTATCACAGGCTGGTCATTTTACGGTTCAGAAATATTAGTCTATTTACTTGTTCATTTATTGACTTTATTAATGGCCTCCTATTCAGCCATCAAAGTTTATCAAATGGATGTAAAGAGCATACTAACTACATCATGATTTTTATCCAGTGTTAATAATTATTGTGGTTATTATCTCATTACAACAAGAACTTATCAAATCCTTTAATCCAGAAATTCCAGCAGGAATAATGTTGTATCATCTTCTATGTTTGTTAAACCGGCAAATTTAAATAGATCCACATTGATCATGGTTAACAAATCCTGATTCCCTTCCTGTATGCCTTTTTTAAACGAACTTTTCAACCTGTCAAGTGAATACATATCATCCGATTCATTCTTCTGTTCAATGATTCCATCCGTGAAGAAAAGAGCTTTGTCCCCTGGTTCAATCAATAGATTTATTTCTTCAAAATCAGTATCATTCATCATCCCAAGTGCTGTTCCTTTAAATGTCAGATCAGCAAAATCATCATCTCCTGTTTTGTATAAAAATGGGTAGTAATGACCGGCCCTGGCCATTCTTATTCTTTTTGTCCGGACATCAATATAAGCATATAAACAAGAAGCAAACAGGAATGAGATCTCCTCATAAAAATGGTCATTCAGTGCTTTTAATAGTAAACCGGGACGTGTTCCAAACTGTTTAACATAGATTGAGAAGGCACTTTTAAATGAACCTGTTGCAAGTGCAGCAGTAATCCCATGTCCCATTACGTCAGCAATGACTACACCAAACTGATGAGTGCTGAAAGGCACCAGATTTAGAAAATCTCCACCTACCTCCTGGCATGGATTATAAATGTATGATTGCTTAATTCCCGGGATCGGATATAATTCGCTATCAAGTATTCTTGGATTAATGAAAAAATCCTGGAGTTTCCTGGCACTGGTAAGATCCTTATTGATTTCTTCCAATGTGGATGATTTCGCATCCAGATCATGCTTTGAAAAGGTGAAATCAGAAGTTAAATGTCTGAAACGGGTAAATGTTTCTGCCAGAAAACTCTTATAAAAATGACTTGCAAGAACCGGATCATCTTCAAGGAGATTATTAAATGCAGATTTTCGCAAACGCAGTATTAGGGTGTCTTCCCTGGAAATCACACTGGCTGATCGTGGTTGGTTGTCAATCAGACTTAGTTCTCCAAAAAATGCACCAGTTTCCAGGGTGTTGATCAATACCTCTTCATCATCTGCTGCTTTCTTAGTTACTTTCACACTACCGGAATGGATAACATACATGGAATCACCCATGGCCCCTTCCCGGATAATCATAGTATTTGAAGGATAAGTTTCTTCTTCAAGTAACGGGATGATCTTTTCCAGAGCATCAGGATACAAACCCTGAAAAATTGGTATCTTCTCTAATATATGGGTAAGCCTCATGATCCATTACAAAAAATACTTGCCAAATTTATGATAATTCTGGAAATATTACCTGACTTCATACATAATGATATATTCCCCAAGTAATTTGAACTAATAGAACTGATGATAGAATGTCTATTGAAAAGATAAGCTATATTAAAACCACGTCCTTCAGGATGTGGAAATAAAGAGTAAAAAAATATAGGGCTTCAGCCCAGCATCCTAATCCAGACAGAGCTGAAGCCCAATTGCATATATCTATTCTGGCCACGTCCTGAAGAACGTGGTTATTTACAACATATATATTGATAAAGTCTCATTTCTTTTTAAAGTAGCTTTACAGTCTCTTTGCCATAGGTTTGAGGTCTGTTAATTCCTCGATACGTACAATTCTGTGTTCCTCAATACTCTTTCTGGCTGCAATTCCTATCAGTATAGAGAATGCACCATCACGGGTTCCTGCACTATGTTTTAAAGGATCTGGCATTTCTGGATTGAGAAAAATCTTATCCTGGAGCTTTTTGTCACCTCCGCCATGTCCACCGGCAGTTCTGTCCACTTTAATTAATTCATAATCCCCGAAATTATCCATAACCATGATTTCATCATAATTGACGCTTTCCTGTGCCTCATCCTGGCTCATTTCCTGTGCATGAAGTTCAGCCTGATTCAGCCTTTCTTCTCTCCGCCATGGGATGTCCTGCCAGGAATCAATGCGCCCGCTATATCCATTGAACGCAATTCGCCATCCTTCGTAAGGAGAGTAAGTAGTTAGTGAATAACTTACTGTAACATCATTTGCATAACGGATCTGTACATTCATTTTATCGTAAATATCAATCTCCTCACGCCAGAGACAGTTATCTCGTATATAACCATCATGATGTTCATTATTTGCATACAGGTTGGTTAACATTTTATCCCGGGTGATATCCCAGAAGAATTTACATTTGTCTTTATGAGAACATGTACGGCACTTATCTCCCCTGAAGGAATTATTTTTTCCATAATGTTCTAACTCCCCGTAAGCATATACTTCAACCGGATCAGAATCCAGCCACCAATTTAAAATATCAAAATGATGGGTGGCTTTATGGACAAGAAGAGTTCCTCCCTTATCTTTCAGACCATGCCATCTTCTGAAATATGATGCACCATGAAAAACGTTCAAATACCAGTGAAAATCGACGGATGTAATCTTACCTACACGCTCTCCGGTAAGTAACTCTTTTAGTCGTGTGGTATGGTCAGTATATCTGTAGTTGAAGCCGACAATCACCTTTTTCCCTGCCTCTCTTTCAGCTTTAAGGATTTCGTTCAGTTTGTTTTCATCAGTTGTAAGTGGTTTTTCAGTGAGTACCTCAACTCCAGCCTTCAGCCCTTTAACGATGAATTCATGGTGTGTGGCATCTACTGTAGTAACTATGATCATATCCGGTTTTACCTTTTTCATCATTTTATCAAAATCAGTAAAAACAGGACATTTTACACCCATAAACCCTTTGACAAAATCCAATCTCCCAGGATTAATATCACACAGACCTACAAATTCGACTAAATCACCATATTGATCTATAATCCTTTTTCCCCAGAATGTAGATCCCCGAATCCCGGTTCCGACCAGTGCAAGTTTCTTCTTTTTAGCCAGTGTAGCAGCTTTCGACATCATGGATGCAACCGGATTCACAACCATAGAACCGGCCAGGACTGTGCCGGTCTTACCGATAAAGTCCCTTCTTTTGAGTTTGTCACGTATATCCATCAGAAAAATATTTGATTATCCTTTTTATTTGAGACATCTAAAATCAATCTTCAAATTACTCCATTTAATGAATTCTTCAAAGCATGTTCAGGTGTAAGAGCCGATGTCAAATAAATAGAAGAATTTATAATACCAACTCTTTCAGTACAATTATGTCATATATACTGCCATTTTTTCAGTAATCGAGACGTGTCAAAAGATTAAAATGAGTTGATTTTAACAATTTTTGGGTTTGGCACTTAATTTGTCATATTAAAATATGATCATATATTAATATATTAAATTGATAAAACTATGTTAATTACAAATTTGAAACACATTATGACAACCGATGAGCACAACAAGTTCATCGAAGAAAATGAAAACGTAATGATCTGTTGTGGCAGGATGGGCCCAATGTGTATTCCAGTTTACGGAGTTATGGAAGAGTTAGAAAATGAATATAGCAATGTAAAATTTGCTGATATGGAATTTGATAATCCAGAAGCACATGTTATCAGGAATGCTCCGGAATGCTCCGGTTTTATGGGATTACCATTTGTGGTTTATTACAGGAATGGTGAATTAGTTAAAGCTACATCCGGTATTCAGTCAATCGACCAGATCCAGGGCATACTTGACCAGACATTCAAACAACCTGTAGAAGGATAAATCCAGGTCGGCGACAATTAACCTGGTTGGATTGATACGGATATAAGTATTTATTCAATAGAAACGAAATATTTATCTTCTTATAATTATTGACTAGTATGAAGGAAAATCACTTTGATACAATCATAATTGGAGCAGGTCCGGCTGGTCTATCAGCAGGTATTTATGCATCGAGGGCTAAATTGAAAACCTTGATCCTGAATGAGGGGACAATAGGTGGACAATTAGTTTTAACGCATGAGATTGCCAATTATCCTGGGGTAAAAAATACCAGCGGATACATGCTAGGTAATACCATGAAAGAACAGGCAGAAAGTTTTGGATGTAAAATGAGGGCCAACTTGCGTATTACCCAAATGGATCTTAATGAAAAGATCAAAAGGATAGAAGTGAATGGACTTGATGAATATACCTGCGACACAATAATCCTTGCACCCGGGGGGAAATCCCGTTCATTGGGAGTTCCTGGAGAGGAAGAATTTAAAGGGAAAGGGATATCATATTGTGCTACATGTGATGGTGACTTCTTCCAGGACAAAGAAATTATTGTGGTTGGAGGTGGTAATTCTGCGCTGGAAGAGGCTGTTTCCCTGACAAAATATGCTCACCGGGTTACAGTTGTACACCAGTTTGATCATTTCCAGGCTTTCCCACATGAAGTTGAAGAAGCCAGGCAAAATAACAAGATAGATTTCGTGATGGGATCCAGGATTGTTGAATTCAGCGGTGAGGAGAAACTTCAACGTGTTCAAATTGAGAATCTTGATACCGGTGAGATAACCCATCGTAATATTGATGGCGTATTCATATTTATTGGGTATATGCCAAACACAGCATTTCTTGATGGGAAAGTAGAATTAAATGAATGGGGAGAGATCTCTGTGAATAATATGCTAAAAACAAGTGTCGATGGGGTATATGCTGCTGGAGACTGTATCCCTAAGAAATTCAGGCAGGTGACCACTGCCGTTGCAGATGGTACTATTGCAGCACTAGGTGTTGCGGATTTTATACATAAACATAAAGATGAAGAAGTGCTTGAAATGTAAGTTTCATTGTTGAGAGAGTTTTTTAGTCCCCGGAAAGGTAATTTCCGGGGATTTTTTATTTTTTCTTTGGATTATATAAATCAATACCTAAACTTTGCAATTCAATTCAAGTTAGGAACATGTTGATGATCACTATGACAATACCGATTCTATTGCCCTGCTGAAAACAGCAAGGGCACGGTATCTCTCCTTTTACAATCATCCTGACTATTTAATATTTAATAATGAGTGATCTTCAACAATATAATCGACGGCAGAATTTTCTAAAAGACTTACGTTCCGCAATTCTCGGCAAGGAAAAGACATTTACTTCAGGGAGTATTAACCGGGCAATATTTATGTTGTCTGTACCAATTATCCTGGAAATGCTGATGGAATCTTTATTTGCTGTGGTGGACGTATTTTATGTGAGCAGACTGGGTGTTGATGCCATTACCACCGTCGGACTCACCGAAGCAGTGATAATGATCGTCTATTCCCTTGGAGTAGGATTAAGCATGGGGGTAACTGCAATGGTATCACGAAGGATAGGTGAAAAAAAGAAAGAAAGAGCAGCAGATGCCGCTGCACAAGGCATTTACATTGCAATTGCGATGTCAATAGTATTAGGGATTCTGGGAGCATTGTTTGCCAGGGACTTATTAGAGATAATGGGTGCCTCTGAAGAAGTTGTTGAGACTGGTTATGGTTTTACCACAATTCTACTGGGCGGAAATATTTCCATCATGCTTTTATTCGTTCATAATGCAATATTAAGAGGTGCAGGAGACGCTTCCATTGCCATGCGGGCACTGTGGATTGCCAATGGACTTAATTTAATCTTAGATCCTTTATTCATTTTTGGATTGGGCCCATTTGAAGGGATGGGAGTCATGGGTGCAGCTGTAGCTACAACCATTGGTCGCAGTGTTGGTGTTTTATACCAGGTATTTATGCTTTCTAATGGAAAGGCTATTATACGAATAGCCCGGGAGAATTTAATAGTCCAATGGAGAATACTAAGGCGTATACTTGAAGTCTCGTCTGGTGGAGTAGCCCAGTACCTCATTGGATCAGCAAGCTGGATATTCCTTGTCAGAATTATTTCTATTTTTGGAAGTGAGGCAGTTGCAGGTTATACAATATCCATCAGGGTGATATTCTTTACCATACTTCCTGCATGGGGCATCGCCAATGCAGCATCCATACTGGTGGGACAAAACCTGGGCGCAAAACAACCGGATCGAGCGGAAAAATCGGCCTGGAAATGCGCCATTTACAATGTTATATTTCTTTTTGTAATATCCGTTGTATTCTTTTTAGGAGCTGAATTTGTTGTCAGGATATTCAGTAAGGAAACTGAAGTCATCAGAAATGGAGTAATCGCACTTCGATATATCATGGCAGGATATATTATTTATGCCTATGGAATGGTAATAAGTCAGGCGTTTAATGGTGCAGGGGATACACGAACACCCACAATAATCAATATATTCAGTTATTGGTTATTGCAGATACCATTGGCTTACCTGTTGGCTGTGAATTCACCTTTTGAAATTAAAGGCGTATACATTGCAATATTAATTTCGGAATTGTTTCTTGCATTAATTGCTATTTACATTTTCCGCAAGGGAAAGTGGAAAACAGTTAAGATTTAGAAAGAGATTATTTCCCGGGTGATTACCTGGTGCCTTTGTGACCCGATGGCTGTAAAAGTTTAATAATATTGATATTTAGACACCAAGAAATCATCAAATTGTATTGAGGACAATGGATATAAGAATACTGTTTAGGCAATTATCAATAGTGATCTGGTTGATCATATTATACTCATGCAATGTTAAAGATTTCAGAAGAGATCGCTATTTTCAGAAAGGGAACGATGCACTGGATGAGAGGAAATTACAGCAAGCCATGCAATTTTATGATCGAGTACTGGAAATAGATCCCGATTTTTCAGATGCATGGAATAATAAGGGGATTATCTTCTACAGCATGAGCAAATTTGTTGATGCGGTTTTATGCTATGACAGGGCAATTCAGACAAATCCAGATTTGATCGAAACCTACTTCAATCGAGCCAATGCATTTTATGAGCTTGGGAAAATAAACCAGGCAAAGAATGATCTGATTATCACAGAAAATATTTATCAGGATTCGACAAGCTTCCATTTTTTAAAAGGTCTCATTTTATATGATCTGAAAGAATATAAGAATTCCATAGATGAATTCAGTTATGTTTTAATGAATACTCCGGATAATCCTGAAGTTTATGTTAATCTGGCAACGAATTACCTGTACCTGGACAGTTTAGATAGATCAGAATCTTTAATTGTTCAGGCATTACATATCGATTCCTCCCTGGCAGATGCTTACAATGTTTCATGTCAGATCCATATACGGAAAGGGAAATATGCCGTAGCAGAGAAACTGATAGAAAAGGCTTTAAAACTGGATCCGGATAATCCTTATTTTCTCAATAATCGTGGATTCCTCCGTTTGATGACAAATCATCCTGAAGAAGCTGTTCTGGATATCGATAGAAGTATTGAACTTGATCCGGACAATCCATGGTCTTACAGAAACAAAGGTATCTGGTATATTGAAAAGGGGAAATATAGCGATGCATTGAGGGTCCTGTCACAATCATATAATATGGATAAAAACCTTGATGAGATCGATTACTATCTGGGTCTTGTATATTTTAACCTTAATGATAAAGAAAGTGCTTGCGATGCATGGGAAAGATCCATCGAAAAAGGGGAGAGAAGAAGCATCAATACATATAATGATTATTGCAGGGATTTTTCCGATAACTAAAATTTGAATATTAGTGGTGTAACTACGTACCTTTGGACCTGATTTGAAAAAACCCTCGAATACTCAACTCTAAACACTGAGCTTATGAACCGTAAAGCCTGGCGAATGATCCCAAAGGCAGGATCCATTAATAATTTAACACTGGTTGAAGAAGAACTGGTTCAACCCGGAGAAAAAGAAGTTACTGTTGAGATTAAAGCTATCGGTTTGAATTTCGCTGATATATTCACTCTGTTCGGATTGTATGGCGCTACTCCTAAAGGTTCATTCGTACCCGGGTTGGAATACTCCGGGATTGTGAAAGAGATTGGAGAAGGAGTTTCAACATGTAAACCGGGTGATAAGGTAATGGGTACTACAAAATTTGGGGCATATACTACCCATCTGAATATTGAAGAGGACTATCTGTCGCCACTTCCGGATGACTGGTCATTTGAGGAGGGAGCCGCCTTTGTGGTCCAGGCTTTAACGGCCTACTATGCTCTGGTAAGACTGGCTGATATTCAAAATGGAGCTACAGTTTTAATACATAGCGCGGCTGGTGGTGTAGGGATCCTTGCTAACCGGGTAGCCAAGAAATTTGGAGCCTATACGATTGGAACGGTTAGCTCAAATAAAAAGGTGGATTTTTTGAAAAAAGAAGGATACGATGACGTTATTGTTCGTGGTGAAAACTTTAGAAAGCAGTTGAAATCGTCTCTTGGAGATCGTGAATTGAACATCGTAATGGATTCGATTGGTGGTCAAATATTCAGGGATAGTTTCAGGCTCCTGGCTCCGGAGGGGAGAATTATCGTGTATGGATCAGCCAGGTATGCATCCACAGGTAAGAAGCCGAATATCATTAAAATTTTAAAGAACTATTATACCAGGCCCAAAGTTGATCCCCAGGGTATGGTGGAATGGAATAAATCCATCATGGGCTTCAACCTGATCCATCTTTATCATAAAAAGAACGTATTTAATCAGGCACTCTCAGATCTATACAAATTGAATATCGGGAAACAATTCGTTGGACATACCTATACATTTGAAAATCTGAAAGATGCAATATCGATGTTCCAGACTGGTCGAACAATGGGTAAAGTAGTAGTTACTGTAGAAAACTAATTTCAGATTTATATGTGACTAATAACCAATCACTAACCACCAATCACTAACCACCAATCACTAACCACTAACCACCAATCACTAACCACTGATATCCTCATTCAACTGATTCCATTTCAACAAATCTCCTTATCAATTGATCTGCATTTTGTACTGTTTTAATTGTCCAATCCAGTCTCAGTACATTTTTTTCCTGTTCTGTCAATTGCCATGGAATGTCTGATTCTCTCAATTTTTTTGTTATGTTATGCAGGATGATTCCACTGGCAACAGAAATGTTGAAGCTTTCAGTAAAACCTACCATAGGGATTTTTAGAAAGCTATCAGCTTCATTCATGACTAATTCAGAGAGTCCATCTTTTTCTCCTCCGAAAATCAAAGCCATTTTTTGTGAAACATCGATTTCATCCAGCAATTGATCGTTTTTATGAGGTGTGGTTGCAACAATGCTGTATCCCCGTGATTTCAGTTTCCTTAAGCAGGAATGTGTATTATGTTCATCCCTGTCATAAACCGAGATATTGATCCATTTATCCGATCCTTTTGCTGCTACTGAAGATAGTTTGTATTCGTTGAGGTTCTCAATGATATGTACATCCTGTATTCCAAAACAGTCAGCAGTTCGAACAATGGCACTGGCGTTTCGGTCTTTATAAACATCTTCTATCGCTACAGTTATGTGACGCGTACGGTAATCAAGGACTTTTTCAAAACGTTTTTTACGGTTCTCACTAAGAAATGATCCCAGGTATGATAGAAGCCCTTTCTTATTATTGATATCAGTGATGTTGTACACAGAATTTATTTTAACGCCTCTTTTTTGATCAATTCCCATGCCTCTCTAACGTGCCTCTCCTGGAGATATGTTTGTCCAGCAACAAAGCGAATAGCATATTTTCCCCGAATCTTTGTGTGTGTTATAAACATCCTACCTGTTCTGTTTATACTTTCCAGTAATCGTTCATTTAGATCATTTAAAACATCCTCATCAGTTAATGCAGGAGGATGATATCTGAAACAAATCATATTTAAGGGAACAGGTGCCAGAATCTCAAAATCTTCATGTTTATCCATATCGCTGGCAAGTTGCTTAACCCATTGGATATGATTTCTAAGTTGATCCCTGATTCCCTCAATACCGTAGCTCCTTATTACAAACCATAATTTTAATGCCCGGAACCTACGACCCAACTGGATTCCCCAATCACGGTAATCATTCACCTGATCACCCGATTTGGTTTTGAGATACTCCGGGAGTATACTAAAGGTACGGATCAGAGCTTCCCTATCTTTAACATAATATGCGGAAAGGTCAAAATTGGTAAAAAGCCATTTATGCGGATTGAATACATAGCTATCAGCATATTCAATCCCATCCATCATCCATCGGTATTCCTCAAGTATCATGGCTGAACCGGAGTATGCAGCATCCACATGAAACCAGAGGTTGTTATCCTTTGCGATCTTTCCAATTTCAATAATCGGATCGAGAGCCAAAGTGCCAGTTGTTCCGATGGTGCCAATAACACAAAGCGGCACAAATCCTTTTTTTCGATCCACTTGAATCGCTTCCTGAAGTCTGTTCGGAATCAAAGCGTTTTCAAAATCAACCGGTATCTTGACAAGATTATCAGTTCCAAGACCTGCGATGCGTACAGCTTTGTCGATGGATGAGTGAGTTTCTTTTGAGCAATAAACCCTGTAAATTGGTTTATTCTGGAGACCTTTTAAATTCGTTTTATACTGATTTATTCTTTCCCTTGCTGTGAGTAATGCACAAAGTGTTGCAGTCGAAGCAGTATCCTGGATCACACCATCCCAATATGCTGGCAATCCCATCATTTCTTTCAGCCAGTTCATTACAACTTCCTCTAATTCAGCGGCGGCTGGAGAAGTTTCCCATATCATACATTGCGTACCGAGGGTAGCTGTCAGCATTTCAGCCAGGATAGAAGGATAACTGGCATTGGCCTGAAAGTAACCGAACCAATTGGGACTCTGCCAATGCGTAATACCTGGCATGATATCATCCTCAAAGTCTCTGAAGATCTTATCCATATTCTCCCCTTGTAAGGGAGGGGATTTAGGAAGTCTGTTCAGAATCTCCTTTGGCTTCACCAGGGATTTCACCGGGTATTGTTCAATATTCATGTAATAATCAGCCATCCAGTCAATAAACTGATGACCGTATTTCCGGAACTCTTCTGTATTCATCATGTTAGTATAAATAATGGATCAATATAGTTTAATCCACAATTCTTTCAAATTGAGATAAAATCAATACTGAATTCATGTTTTTCCATAATAATGAATTATATTATTGATATAAATTTTTAATTAATAAAATGGATCTAAAAATCTGGCATGTTGGGAACTGGTGTGTCCATACCGGTCAAAAATATATTGAATCTCCTTTTCTGGGGCAGACCAAAGGAGTAGAAGTATTAAACTATGCCCAACCCCTTGTAAATGCTCTTGAGAAAATACCTGGTACTGAGGTTATATCAGAACCATCATGGGATTTATATAATATGTCGCCAGAAACATTCGATGAAAGACTTTCCTGGGCAACTACCATCGTGTTTGGAGATGTTGAGACTAAATGTATGATGCTTCATCCTGATTTTTTTAACAGGGCAAAGTGGGAGGGTAAATATGTAACTTTCCCAGACAGGTTCGTCATTTTGGAGAATTGGGTAAAAAAAGGTGGTCATTTTCACATGAATGGTGGATGGTACAGTTTCAATGGACAAATTGGTAAAGGGGGATGGGGAAGAAGCCTGTTTCATGAATCTATGCCTGTTGTGTGCCTTGAAGGAGATGACCTGATTGAATCCACGTCCAGTTTTCCAGTAAGGTCTCCCAACCCAAATCATCCGGTGATTGAGGGGATCTCATTTGAGGAAGTTCCACCTTTATTGGGATTCAATGAAACTAAATTAAGAGAAGGGGCTGATAGCATCCTGGAGATCCAGTGGAAAGGGGAGTGGCATCCATTATTAGCTGGTTGGCAGGTAGGTAATGGGAAGGTTTCCGTTTTTACGACCGGTGCTTCGCCACATTGGGGTATAAACCTGGTAAAATGGGACAAATACGATCAATTATGGCGACAGATTTTTACCAGGATGTAACAGAGAATTGGGCTGTGTTTAAAGATCGAATATATTAACCACGTCCTTCAGGGCGTGGTGTGAATCCTAAGCAAAATATGGGCTTTAGCCCTTTCTAGGATAATGTCGGGCTTAAGCCCATTTATATATATCCATTATATCCACATCCTAAAGAATGTGGTTTTATTACTTTATTATCAGATTGTCTCCAATATGCCCGATCTTCATTTTCCCCCTTTATAGTTAAATCAAGCTACAAGAAAATCGAATACCGCGTATAAAAACCATCACTAGTAGGTTCTATTCTACGATAGATGTTCTACTTCCCCGTCCAACTGTGTTGAATGCCTTAAGTTTTATTGTTCCAGTAGCATCGATTGGTCCTTCATATACATGAGAATTCATATCCGGTGCTGATCCATCAATAGTATATCTAATAATCAGGCCCGGGTATTGTATGCTCGCATGAAGCTTTCCATCCTTCTTAATAGCTCCCGGTAAAGGAATCCTGTATTTATATCCCCCAAATATTTTATCCAGTCGTAGTAACTCCCTCTGTCCCAACCTGTTCGCAAATACGTTCCACGATTCGTCCTCTGCACTCTTTCGGGTGGATTTGTTTTTAATCGATGCCCAATCAGGCTGGCCAACCCAGGCTCTTTCAGCAAGTCCCAGCATTTTAGGCAGATAATAGTATTCGAGCATTTCACCTCCTTTGATGGTTTCACTCCATAGTTGTCCCTGTAATCCAAGGATATTTTCCCTGGATTCAGGTTTCAACCGTTCCATCCCGGCAAAATGAGTATCATAGTCGAACTCATTTCCCATATTGTCTCTCTTGGTTGACATATATACATCATAGGGAACAAATTGAAAAGCGTCTCTCGTACTTACAAATCCTCCCCAATTATGCCCGTATTCTTCTCCTTCTTTATAGTAGGCAAGGTCGAAATAGAAATTACCAACATCACACAAAACAACAGGGAAACCTGCATTTAGTAATCTATTGCCAAGATCCTCCCATCCGGAAAGATTATTCCAGACATAAGGTATTACGTCCCTGTTTTCAGCAAATTTAACAATAGGTTCCCAGCCACCATTATCAAGTTTTTTCATAACTATTTCTTCCCAACCCGCAGTATTAAGATCCCTTTCACCAAGAATAATCCTAACTCGATCGAGGAAATACGCCTGAAGATGCTTTGCTTCTCCCAACTCTGGTCTGCTTTCCAGAAACTCTGCACACATTGGAGATTTCAGCCACGATCCCATGGGTACTTCGTCACCACCAGTGTGGAAACTCTTCAGAGGGACATCTGCTTCCTTATACATTTCAATTACATCGTCAATAACGGTGGTATAGAAATTAAAGACTGATTCCCTGCATACGCAGACTATATTGTCTTTATAATTCTGAGCTGAATTATAAACTGAGTTATCTTCGGGGTCTATCAATCTAAACCTTTCTGCCTCTTCTGTCTTACCTTCAGCCAAAAGGCGCTCATACCTGATCTCCATGGATTTGATTGCAGCCCGTGCATGACCTGGGAAATTAAATTCTGGAATAACTTCAACATGCCTGTCGTTGGCATACCTGAGAATTTCTTTAAAATCATCACGGCTTAAATATCCACTTCCATAAGTATTATCAGGATCAGGTTCAGGACCGGAACCGTAAGCAGGAAACAAGTGATCTTTCTCATCTTTGGTATGACCACGAAATGCACCAATTTCAGTTAATTCAGGCAATTCCTGAATTTCCAGCCTCCAACCTTCATCATCAGTCAGATGCAGGTGCAAGGTATTCAATTTATAGA
>JBHOSY010000081.1:0-20049 GCA_042584165.1 Bacteroidota bacterium
CGGCATTTCGTAAAAAAGGCTGCCAGTGCCGGACTCGTGGCAGGTGCGGTACCTTTCATTATTGATGGAAAACCGAGAACTGATCGTGTGACTCTTGAACCCCTGGAGATACTGGAGAAAAAGAAATACGCTGCAAATGATAAATTAAGATTAGGTGTGATTGGCACTGGAATCATCTCCCATTTCAATATCGATGTAGCTCTGCAGACAGGAGGTGTTGAACTGGCAGCCTGCTGCGACCTGTATGATGGCAGGCTTACCCGTGCCAAAGAAATGTATGGGAATCATATTATTACCACTCGGGACTATCGTGAGATACTGAATCGGGATGATATTGATTTAGTTTTAATTGCCACACCTGATCATTGGCATGATATCATTACCATCGATGCCATGAAGGCTGGAAAAGCGGTTTACTGTGAAAAACCCATGGTGCAAACCCTGAAGGAAGGACATAATGTAATAGCTGCAGAGAAAAAATATAAGGCAAAATTCCAGGTAGGTAGTCAGGGTGTAAGTTCCATTCTTTTCAAAAAGGCCCAGGATCTTTATCGTGCTGGTGAAATAGGTGATTTGATACTGGTTGAGGCTGCCTATGACCGGCATAGTACCTTGGGAGCCTGGCAATACTCTATTCCACCCGATGCTTCCCCAGAAAATATTGATTTTGATACCTTCCTTGGCGATACTGCAAAAGTACCATTCGATCTGATCCGGTTCTTCCGCTGGAGAAACTACCAGGCTTATGGAACAGGGATCGCCGGAGATTTGTTTGTACACCTGTTTTCCTGGTTGCATTTCACAATTTCATCCAATGGGCCGAACCGTGTCTTTGGATCCGGAGGAACCCGATACTGGAAAGATGGTCGTGATGTTCCGGATATCCTCACATGTGTTGTTGATTATCCGCAGACCACATCGCATGCGGCATTTAATATGCAGATCCGTGTGAATTTCACTGCTGGAGGAGGTGGAGAAGCTTCACTGAAACTTGTTGGGACAGAAGGCACGCTTAAGTTTGCTGATAACATGTTGACTCTGAGCCGCACACCATTCCCAAATAAGCCGGAGTATGGTGGATATGATTCACTCTTTACTTTCCCTGAAGCTGTACAAAAAGAGTTTGTAAAACAATATGAGGCTAAGTATTACGATGTTCAGCCAATGATTCAACCGGTGGCTACACAGGAATTCAAACCACCTGAGGGGTATGATGAACGTAAAGACCACTGGGCAAACCTGGTGGCTGCTGTAAAGAACAATAAACCGATTGTCGAGGATGCTACATATGGTTTGAGAGCTGCTGGCCCCTCCCTGGCCGCAAATGACAGCTATTTTAACAACCGGATCGTCAAATGGGACCCGGACAAAATGAATATTATTAAGTAAATTATAAAACCTGCCCTGTAGTAGGACAAATTCACTACAGGGCATAATTTTTTTAAATTATGAAATCTACTTTTTTCTTCCTCTGGATGCTTTTTCCAGCAATAATTATGACGTTTGGGTCCTGTACCCCCAAGAAGGCACCACCTCAATCACCACATGAACTTAAATGTGAATACTTTGAGAATCCAATAGGGATTGATGTGGTTATACCACGGTTATCCTGGTTTGTAAACGACACCCTACGTGGCGCTGAACAATCTGCTTACCAGATCATTGTTGCAAGTTCGAAAGACAGGATAGATGCCGAAGATGCTGATATCTGGAATAGCGGAAAGATAATGTCCGATCAATCTCATCTTGTGGAATATGATGGGCCGGTGTTAAAATCAGGAATGCGATATTATTGGCGTGTTAAGACTTGGGATCAGGAAGATCAGGGTTCGAGCTTCAGTAATGCGGCTTTCTGGGAAACTGGATTTCTTGATAATTCAGAATGGAAAGGTAGTTGGATTGGTAACAACGAAACCGGCAGGCCCCCCCATTCTATCATGTTAAGAAAAGAATTTGAAGTGGATGCAGAGATCCGGAATGCAAGAGTTTATGTTACTGGTTTGGGCAATTACGTCATGTTTATCAATGGTAAGCGGGTTGGTAAAGATATGTTAACACCCGGATGGACTGATTATCCTCAAAAAGTTCAGTATCAGACGTATGATATTACTGAAATGCTAAAAACAGGGAATAATGCTGTTGGAGTTATGTTAGGTAATATGTGGTGGAGCAGTGGCCTTGGTTGGCAAGGTGGTACTGCATACAGTGACGGACCTTTACGACTTCTGGCGCAATTAAAGATCAAAACGAACCAGGGTGAATCCCAGATTGTTACTGACGACAGTTGGAAAGTGAAACGTAGTCCGATTATTGAGAATACAATATATCATGGTGTAACCTGGGATGGGAGGTTGGAACAATATGGCTGGAATGATCCGGATTTCGATGATAGTAACTGGGATATGGCTGAAATAATTCAAGCTGATGAGATAAAAATTGTTGCCCAGCAGGGGCCGACAATACAGGTTACGGAAACACGCAAAGCCAAAAGTATCACAGAAGTCAAACCAGGAATTTATGTTTTTGACTTTGGTGTGAATATGGTAGGATATGAACGACTAACAGTGAAAGGCCCTGAAGGTACCAGGATTGAGATGCGGTTTGCTGAACTATTACATGAAGATGGTACTGTTGCTCAGGAGAACCTGCGATCAGCCAAAGTAATTGATGATTATATCTGTAAAGGTGGAGGATGGGATGAGATATTCGAACCTTATTTTACATATCATGGTTTCAGATATGTTCAGGTTTCCGGTCTGCCTGAAAAACCGGATGAAAATACACTGATCGGACTCGTTTTCCACAATGCAGCAGAGCCTATTGGAAAGTTTGAATGTTCAACAGATATTCTGAACCGAGTTCAAGCCAATATTGAACGCGGACAACGGGGCAACATGCACAGTGTACCAACCGACTGCCCGCAACGTGATGAAAGGCTTGGCTGGATGGGAGATGCTCAAATGTTTGCACCCACTGCAAATTATAACATGAATATGGCCAAGTTTTTCTCCAAATGGGAAAGAGATATCATTGACTGTCAGGATGAGGAAGGTTGGGTGAATGATGTGAACCCTGCCATTGTGGTGAAAGGACCCTCAAAACCTGCGTGGGGAGATGCTGTAGTAGTAGTTCCATGGATGGTATATAAGTTTTATGGCGATAAGAGAATCCTGGAAGAAAGTTATGAGGGCATGAAGCTTTGGGTAGAGTATATGCGAGGTAAAAGTGATGGTGACATATATATCTGGCGGGAGCCCGGAAATGACAACTGGTTTGGATACGGCGACTGGATTGCTGTAGAAAAATCACCGGGACAGCCAATATCGGCCGCATATTATTATTATAGTACGAAACTGTTGAGCCAGATGGCAGAGGTCCTTGGGAAAGATGCTGATTTTACTGAATATGCTGATCTTGCTGAAAGAATCAAGAAAGCCTTTAATGAAAGGTTTTTTGACCCGGAAACCAATAACTACGAAGCTGCAACACAATCCGCAAATCTCCTTCCACTGGCCTTCGGTTTGGTTCCTGATGAATTACAGGACGCTGTAGCAAAGAACGTAGCTGATAATGTTATTGCTAAAGGCAAACATCCAACAACCGGATTCCTGGGAACGGGATATATACTTCCCATGCTGAGTGATTATAATTATCATGAACTGGCATATGAAACAGCAATTCAGACCACTTATCCTTCCTGGGGATATATGGTTGAAAATGGAGCTACTTCCATCTGGGAATTATGGAACAGTGATAGCGAACCTCCGGAAGGGATGAACAGCCGTAATCACTTTGCTCTTGGATCTGTTGGAGAGTGGTACTATGCTTATCTTGCAGGGATCAGGCCGGAAGCCAGTAATCCGGGTTTCAAGAAATCAATTATAGCACCTATGCCAGCTGGAGATCTTACCTGGGCAAAAGGAAGTACAAAAACACCTTATGGCGTATTATCAAGTCGTTGGGAAATTAAGGATGATGTTTTCATTTTGAAAGCAGAAATTCCTGCAAATACCGTTGCTGAAATTAGATTTCCATTTTCCAGTCAGAGTGAAATTTTTGAAAGTGGAGAAGCAATATATGTGGAAGGAGGCATCACAACTGCCGGACAATCATTCAATTTAATCAGATTAGATGAAAAGGAGGTGGTGATTGGATGTGGGTCAGGAAAATATGTGTTTACAGTAATTCAATAAAAGATTAGAGATGCCATCTTTCCGAAAGATGGCATCTCTAAGTAATCATAATGAAAAAGATTATTATTATAATTCTCGGGCTTGTAACGTCAGGAAACATTCAAGCTCAGAGAGCAGATGTAAATTATGATGAATCAAAAGTACCAGAATATAAACTGCCCGATCCCTTGATTAATAATGATGGTTCACATGTGAAAGATCCTAAACAATGGACATCTTCCCGTAGAGGTGAGATTCTGAACTTGTTTGAAGAACATATGTATGGAAAAGTACCTGAACAGTTCAATGGAGTGATGGAGTATGAAGTCTTAGATGAAACGGAGTATGTTTTTGGAGGTATGGCTCAAAGGAAGCAGGTGCGGGTGTTCTTTGATAAGGATAAAAGGATATTCATGGATATACTTATCTACTTACCTCAAACGAGGTCAAAGCCAGTTCCGGTTTTTCTCGGTTACAATTTTGATGGCAATCATACCATAACACATGATGAGGAAGTATTCATCACAAAAAACTGGGTCGATAATGACCGTGATCTTGGCATCACAGACAACAAGGCCGATGAGCGTAATAGAGGTATGAGTCATGATAGCTGGGCGATTGAAGTAATTTTATCAAGAGGGTATGGAATAGCCTCAATATATAAGGGAGATGTAGATCCGGATTTTCATGATGAATTTCAGAATGGCATCCATCCGCTTTTTTATCGGAAAGGACAGAATAAACCGGATCCTGATGAATGGGGCACTATTGGCGCCTGGGCCTGGGGGCTTAGTTGCGCGTTGGATTATTTTGAAACAGATGATGAGATTAACCATGACAGGGTAATTGTTATGGGGCATAGTCGATTGGGAAAGACTTCATTATGGGCTGGCGCACAGGATGAGCGATTTGCCATAGTGATTTCCAATGATTCAGGTTGTGGTGGAGCAGCTTTAAGCCGAAGGAGATTTGGCGAAACTGTTGAAGCAATTAATGATGTTTTCCCGCACTGGTTCAATGATAATTTCTTAAAATACAATGGGAAAGAAGATGCTTTGCCTATAGACCAGCATATGTTAATAGCTTTGATGGCACCCAGGCCAGTATATATTGCAAGTGCTGAAGAAGATGAATGGGCAGATCCCAAAGGAGAGTTCATGGCTGGACTTCACGCGGATCCGGTTTATAATTTATTTGGTCTAGAAGGTTTGCCAGTTAATGAGTGGCCTGAGGTGGGAAAACCAGTTCATGGAACAATTGGTTATCATGTGAGGCTGGGGAAACACGATGTTACCTTGTTTGATTGGATCCAGTACCTGGATTTTGCGGATAAACATTTGAAATAAAATAGAGATGCAATCTTTATTTAAAGATAGCATCTCTAGGTTCTTAAATATGCTCGAGTTACCTGAAATAAGTATCATTTCCAGGCAAATGAAGCAGATTTTGCCAGAAAAGGAGATAGCAACTCTTGAATTCAGGAGGGTTCCAAAATTGGAAGAATGGGGGATGATTACCCAGCAGGAAGATGAGTTCAGGGAAAAGCTTGTTGGAGCCAGGATCATAGGGATCGAAACCAATCCCTGGTTTGTCTATCTTGAACTTGATAATCTCTTCTTCCTTGCAATTGGAGAATTAGATGGCAAGGTGGTTTTTCAAGAGGAAGGAGACATGCCCTCCGGCAAATTGAATTCACGCCTGTTTTTCTCTGATGGAAGCACATTGACTGTGTTTGTTAAGCTATGGGGAGTTCTAAAGATCTTCGATAAGGATCAAATGAATGATCATCATACTTATTATCTGGACATGTCTTTATCCCCATTATCGGAATCTTTCACTGCTGATGATATGATAAGGTTCGTTAAGGAGCATGAAGAGGCTGCCAAACTCAATGCCAAGAAATTCATTACCACGAAGATCTATGTTAATGGTTTAGGGAATGGTTTCTTACAGGAAATTCTATATAGGGCGGAAATTCATCCACGAACAAAGATGCGGGATCTGAAGGAAGGTGAACTCATGAAATTTCACAAAATGATCAGAGATGTTACTGTTGAAGGAATTGAAAATAGTGGAAGAGCCAATCAATTTGATCTTTATAACAATCCCGGCAGGTTTATCTCTTCTGTTAATAAAGATACGGTCGGAACAAATTGTCTGAAATGCGGTGCAACTATTGATAAGATATCTTTTGAGGGAGGTACATGTTATCTATGCCCGGGGTGTCAAGTAGTGAAGTAAATTACTTTTATATTTTTTTAATCTGTTGAACCAATATTTTAGTATTATACGTTATAATCAGTGAGGCTTCATAATTTTTACATCTAACAAAATTCATCTACTTATGGCTGATATTAAATGCGAAACTTGTGCTATGCGTGCGAAATATGATAATAATCCCAAATCCTTCATCGGCCGGTTCTGGAAATGGCATATTAAATTCTGTCCGGGATGGAAAGCATATTTGCAATCTGTATCTGACGAGAAACGCCTGGAGTTATTTTCCACCTATGGTGAAAGAAAGATATAGTTCACATTGATATCTATTAAGAAATTCAATCGTCTTATCTTAATACTTCAATTAGCCATTATAAGTGGGTAATAGTAAATAGATTTGAAGTATAGTGATAAGCGATTGAACCAGGTCTCCATATCGCAGATCATCTCCCTCCGTTTTGCCTCTTCCGGGCTGAATCTTTCCCCATATTTAAATTTAAGATTATCAAATTGTCCAAGGCAGATCCAGGCTGGAGATATTAATATATTCAGGAGATTTAAAAACTCATTAATATTCTCATTATGATAGTCCAGGTGTCGAAATCTATTTACAGTTTCATGCACTGCCTGTTCAAACTGCATTTTCAACAGTGTTTGATTATTTAAACAATTTGCTGTATTCCTAATCCCATCTTCCCAATCATCATAATAATCAAAAATATCATCTACGAACTGACCGAGTGTACCAAGCTGGTATATGGCACCGATTTCTCCATCCTTTAGTGGTTCATCAAGTAAATGCCGGTAAAGTGTACCTGATATACCACCCTTATCCATCGAAATGCATTGAATTTCGTTAGCAGACAAATCAGGATCACTCTGTCTCATACTCTCAACCTGGGCATCATGTAATCTTAAACATACATCTCGGAATGGATCGGGATCCTTTAAAGATAAATAGATTCTTCTGAGGTACTGAATAAAAATGTCTTCAGCAATGGAATGCGGATTATGAAGTTCCGGTTGCCTGATCATTAGTTTTATGGTTCCCGGTGAAATATTATCTTTATCAAAAAAATCATCGAAAATCGGGCCCAGAAGACTTAAATAGAAGAACCGCATTTCTTCCTGAACCGACATCCTCCTTCCGTATAAAGCACAAACTGCCTGACCCAGTAGTTGACAGAAATTGATGTACTGCTCAATTCTATGACGGATTTTTTTATTTTTCAGGATGGGGCTCAAGTCAGGCTCGCCTTTGCTAATTTCTCTTGATACACGGTGCCGTGTTTGTTTTCGGTTATGATAGTACTCCTTAGCAAAAAAAATATAACCACGTGTCACCGCAGAGATTCTGCCCATAGTTCATAAGTTATGCCTGTTATTTTTACAGTCAATAATACCTAATTTACAAATTTTTATCCGATAAAATAGGTGTTTAAAGAAACATGAGGCATGAAATTAACAGTATAAGTTCACCTGTAATAAATAATATCTTGACTTTTGATATAGAACGGATGGTGAATAACCCGGTTATCAGGATAATAATTGGAAGAAATAAATGACAGAAAATTGCTGTAAAGGAAAAGTGAATGTTGTTACCATCATCGGGAATAGTAAATGCTTTTACCTTGCCAAAGATCGGGGTGATAAGCAGGTTTATGGGCTGATTATTCTTTAAGGTCTGATTTACCGGAATAAAGCTAAAAGTATGTGTATTTGTGTAAGCAAGATTACACGTAAATACTTTTAGGTCCAACCAACATTCCGTGTCAGTAATGGTTTCCTGTTTCTGTGTACCTGTGCTTAAAAAGTCCATAATGACCAGAAGGGATAAAAACATGACCGGGATAACCAGGTATTTGATCAATATATGACTTTTTTGTTTCATCGATTCTTTCAAGTAATTGACATATTATGGAATAGGTATACTCTCTTATTTTCTCTACGCCTTGAGTCAGGTATATTTGAATTAGCCTCATGGATAATTAGTTCAGAATATACATAAATCCCCATTTTTCAATTACAACGTACTGTGTATACCGATAAGTGATGGAAGCGGTTCGCATGATTCTGTTTTATGGTTAGTCATTGCATTACATCTGAATATGGGCGAAAGGTATGCCAGAAAACGCAAAGCATAGATAATCAGTAAGATAGAGGCCCGAGAATCCTTAAAAGTGTTCGATTTAGGACACAAATATGTCTCAATCCTGTTAAATATTGTGAATTTCAGGATATTGATTGTGGAATGAAATTTCGGTGTGTATCAAGAAATTTGTTGAATTATCGAATAATCAGAAAATCACTCAATATTTATTCTTTACTGAAACATTTTTATTGATTGGATCGGCTTTAATTGTGAAAGAACCTATCTCATGGGTTAGTGCATCATAGGTTATGAGTCTCCCGGATGCCACTTTTCCGATTCCGGTAATCATTTTAATCGTTTCAGTAGCCTGCATGGTACCGATCATCCCTGGCAGTATACCCATCACACCATTGATTTCACAGGATGGGATATTGTTTGAATTACCACGTTCAGGAAACAGGCAACGCAGGGTAGGCCCGTTTTTATAGTTGAAAACTGAAAATTGGCCTTCAAATCGGGAAATTGCTCCATAAACAAACGGCTTCCCGAAAACGACGCATGCATCGTTGATGAGATACCGGGTTTCAAAGTTATCTGTACCATCAATAATGATATCAAATCCTTTGAATATTTCAATCACATTAGAGGGCTGGAGTTTATCTGTATATGATTTGATCTTAACATATGGATTCAGATCATTCAGCCTTTCTGACACAATGGGTGACTTCAATTTGCCAATGTCATTTGTTTGATACAGTACCTGTCGTTGAAGGTTTGAAGACTCTACAATATCATGATCAACAATTCCTATCTTTCCGATTCCTGAGGCAGTAAGATACAAAAGTGCAGGACAGCCAAGTCCGCCGGCTCCAACAACCAATACTGAAGCGGCTTTCAACCTCGCCTGGCCATTATAGCCAATATCCGGTATTGCCAGGTGTCGTTGATACCTTGATAATTCTTCAGGTTGAAAATTGACATCTTTCATATTACCAGTATTTCCAGGGATAGAAATCAACGATATCACCAGGTTGAATTTTCTCTTTCGATGCTGGATGGTGTGCAATGCCATCAGTTGAAATTGTAGATGTAATATCGCCACTACCATTGAAAGGTTTCAATTCAAGAGTCATATCAGGGTTTAAATAGCAGGGGAAAAAATGGTCCAGATTTCCCTTTTTAATTCTCTCGTTGTTGAAAGTAATGCGAAGGGGACTGGGAATTGTCATACCCATACTTTTCATAATCCAGGGCTCTGTAAATAGCTTATATCCAACCTGACTTGATAAAGGATTCCCAGGGAGGCCAAATACTGCTCCATTATTGGATTTTAATCCAAACCAGATTGGCTTCCCGGGCTTTATAGCTGATCTATGAAAAATGTTTTTTACACCCAGGTTTTCCAGTATTTCAGGTACAAAATCGGCATCGCCCATCGATACACCTCCGGATATAATAACCACATCACAATTAATCACTTTCCTTAGTGTCTCTTCAATCTGCTGCTTATCATCCTTAACTAATTCATTGAATATCGGTGTAATACTCAGGTAAGATAACAATCCATTGAGATTATAAGCATTTGAATTTCGGATTTGAAAGAATTCAACAGGTTGATCAACTGGCATTACCTCATCTCCAGTGGATATAATAGCAACCGTGGGTCGTTTATAAACTGAAAGATGAGATTTCCCGGTGACAGCGGCTGCTCCCGAAACCATATGATCTATCGTAACGCCTTCCCTGATATAGATATCACCTTGATTCAGGTCTTCCCCTTTTCTGGAAATATTAATCCATTGTTCTGGTTTTTCCCTTAAGTCGATTATGATCTGTCCATTTTCTTCCTGGACATCTTCTACCATGATCACGGTATCAGCACCTTCAGGAACAGGAGCTCCTGTCATAATTCTAATACATTCCCCCTTTTTAATGACATTTGTATAAGTATCTCCGGCGTAAACTTCCCCTGCAATAATAAATTGATTTAAACCGGTTTCGTGTAAATCCTCATAGCATAATGCAAATCCATCCATCGCGGATCGGTTGAATGGTGGATAGTCACGATCAGCTTTGATATCTTCGGCAAGAACTCTCCCTTGACTTTCCTCAAGTTTGATTGATTCAGTTTCCGGAATTTTAATTGTTCCCAGGATCTTTTTTCGTGCTTCTTGAAATGAGATCATCGATTAATTCTTTTTTCTTCTAAGCATGCTATATGTCTGGAAAATTGCCGGTAATATTGCCTCCAGACTCTCTCTGGCACCATTAGAACTCCCTGGAAGTGTGATGATAAGTGACTTTTTATATACTCCAGCTATAGTCCGGGAAAGCATGGCAAGTGGTGTTCGTTGATAGCCATGTTGTCGCATAGCATCTGTAATTCCATCCATATCTTTTTCAATTATGTCACTTACAGCTTCTGAAACCTGGTCTTTTTCACCAAGTCCCGTTCCACCTGCAGTAAATATGAAAGGTATATCTGAATCTCCCCATAACTTTATTTGGGATATTATTTCCTCTTTTAATCCAGATATTACTTTTTCATCTATAACTGTACAATTGTTATCAGCAAGGATCTCAAGTATGATTGGTCCAGCCTTATTTTCTTTTTTATCAAGGAGGGCCTCTTCCGAACAAATAAGAAGCGCTGCCTGCTGTTCTGATTTAGTGAATTTCTTTCTATCTGATTTGCCGCCTTTCTTTTCGATCAGATTGATTGCTGAAATCTCTATCTCAGGATCATTCAGATATTTGACCATATCGTAAATTGTCAGACATGCCAGGGAGGCAGCAGTAAGTGCTTCCATTTCAATACCTGTTCTTCCAATTGACTTAGCCTCAACAAGTACTTGTATTCCACTTTCCGAAGTCGCCTTGTCCAGGAACTCCATTTGATCACCTTTATTCAGGAAGTTAAATTGAATATCCATGCCATCAATTGTAACCGGGTGACAATGTGGTATCAGGTTCTGTGTATTTTTCGCAGCCATAAATCCTGATGCCCTTGCAGTATCAATTACACTCCCTTTTGCTATTTGATTAGTCCTGACCATTTCCAATGTTTCATTAGTCATGGCAATAAATCCGGTAGCCAGAGCTTTTCGTAGTGTGATGGTCTTTCCGGTGATATCTCTCATATTCTGTAATAATTAACTAGGATTTAAATAATCAACCTGATAACTTGATATACTTCAACAAAAAAACTGATTACTATTAATTGAATACTGATGCTGTTTAACATCGGGAATCGTATTTTTGGAGTTCAGGAACAGATACAATATTAAGTGAAAAATATCAGAATCGGTATATTAACTGTTTCGGACAGAGCGAGTAAAGGAATCTATGAAGATATTTCTGGTAAGGCTATAATAGAAACATTAGATGGATACCTGACTTCTGATTGGGAACCCGTGTATAAAGTAATCCCGGATGAGCAAGCTGAAATTGAAAACGAGATCAAGAATCTGGCAGATCAGGAAGAGTGTTGTCTTATTGTTACTACAGGAGGAACGGGTCCTGCAGAACGCGATGTTACCCCTGAAGCTACGGAAGTCGTTTGTGAAAAAATGTTGCCAGGTTTTGGGGAATTAATGCGAACTGAAAGTTTGAAGTATGTGCCTACTGCCATATTATCTAGACAAACATCGGGGATAAGGGGAAATTCGTTGATCATCAACTTACCAGGTAAGCCTAAAGCAATTCGTCAATGCCTGGATGCAGTATTTCCTGCCGTTCCCTATTGCATTGAGCTGATCAATGGACCTTATCTGGAGTGTGATGATAATGTTATAAAAGTATTCAGGCCAAAGGATAAATAGTGAATAGTATTTTAAATATGATAGAAGCTTCATATATTTGAATATGATTAAGGATCAACAGCAACGGACCTTTGAAAAGTTAAGGATCAGCCTGAATGAGTATTGTAATTTCAGCTGTGCTTATTGTGTGGATCCGATCAGGGAGAAGAAACAGTGGAATAAAGCACATCCGGGAAAACTGACAACTGTTGATTACCTCAATATTGTTGAAAAACTGCGAGAATTCGTTCCCATCGATTATATACGTCTTACAGGAGGAGAACCACTTCTGAATAAGGAACTCGATATTCTGATCGGTGGTTTAAAACAGATTGGGATATCGAAGGTAAGCTTAACTACAAATGCATTTTTACTGGAAAATCAAGCAGGAAAACTTCGTGATTCGGGATTGGACAGCATAAATATATCTCTGGATGCAGTAGAGCAGGAAGCATTTGAGGCAATAACGGGCGAGAAGGATTTGGATAAAGTATTGAGAGGTATTGAACGGTCTGTTATATTGGGAATACCCATTAAGTTGAACAGTGTGATCATGAGGGGTATTAATGATCATCAGGTATTACCATTACTTGAGTTCGGCCGAACCCTTAATATAAGTGTGAGATATATCGAATTGATGAAGATGGGTTGGGTATCTGCCCAATTTGAAGAATATTTTTATAGTGCAAGAGAGATCCTGAATGATATTGGTTCGAAATATAGCTTTAGTGAATTGAACAGGGCAAGGTCTTCAACTGCAAATTTATGGGAAATCAACGATGGCTATAGATTTGGGATTATTGCTAATGAATCTAAATCATTCTGTCATGATTGCAACCGGTTACGATTGGACAGCTTTGGTAAAATATTTGGTTGTTTAAGCAATCCCATGGGCATTCAGTTACTTGATATCCTTAACGATGAAAAGAAGGTGAATGAAACATTGCAGTTAGCCCTGGGACAGAAACAGAAAGAGAAATTTACAGGTAGTGATCTATCTATGTTGAAAATCGGTGGCTGATCAGAAGAACAGATGAGATTAAAAATAAAATTATTTGCCGTATTGAAGGATCGTATCGGAGAAAGCAACATAACGCTTGATCTACCACAAGATCTGAATGCAGGAGAACTTAAAACCATTATCAAAAATCAATACCCTGCAGTTGGTGATGTTATTAACCTGGCCCGCGTTGCTGTGAACGAAGAATTTGTAGCAGACAGAGAACCGATAAACGAAGAAGATTTTGTGGCTTTGATCCCACCATCCAGTGGAGGATAATCTCATGAAACAGAAGCATATTACCTCTCAACCTATTCTGACTGAAAATTACCTGAGTCAAATAAACCAACCTGAAGCAGGGGCAATTGTTACATTCCTGGGTTTAGTGAGAGATCACAACAAGTGCGAAAAAGTCACCGGATTATATTATGAGGCTTATAAATCCATGGCTGAAAAAGTTATTTATAAGATTTTAGAAGATGCACGTTCGAAATGGGAACTGCATGACACTATATGTGTACACCGGATTGGCGATATCCCTGTTGGGGAAGCGGCTATTATCATTATTACCACATCATCTCATCGAGCTGAAGCTTACGAATCAAACCGCTATATATTAGATCGTGTAAAGTTTGAAGCACCTATCTGGAAGAAAGAATACTTCGCTGATGGAAAAGTGGAGTGGGGGAAGAATAGCGAGGAGAAAAAAGAAAGTGAATATTGATTTATAATTGTTAATCATCATCAATGGAATTTTCAACAATTTTGATCTCCACCCTCCTGTTAATATACAATTCCCCTTCATAAGGAAGTATTTTGATCGGTTTTGACTCCCCGAAATGCCTGGTTTTGATAATGAAATCTGGAATTCCATTTTCAACCATATAGTTTTTCACCTTTCTGGCTCGTTTTTCTGATAATTCCAGATTATACTCATCGGTTCCACTCTGGTCGGTATGCCCTGATAACAATACTCTTTTATTTTTATTTCTGAAAAGATATGTAACCACTGAATCTATTTTCAAAGATTCATCTTCCTTAATCGTTGAATCATTTAACTCAAAGAATATAAGTTCGGTATTGAATTCTTTTAATAATACATGTTCTGTAATTTCTTCTGCCATGTCCACATCAATCACTTCAAATTCATTTATATAAGGACGATAGTTATCAGATTTTATACTCTTAATATATTTCCCCTTAGTTTTCTGTATGATCATGCTGTATTCACCGGAAACACGATTACTTTTTGCCTTAGCGATCACTTTCTGATCCTGTTTCCTGGTAATTTCAATTTTTGATTCAACAGGATTACCATAGTAATCATTCACAAATCCTGAAATGATCAAGGTTGGGAATGGTTGAAGAATTTCACCTGGTTTTTCCACTTCAGCAAAGATAATCTCACCATTTCTGGTGAAAAAGATCTCTTCTCCGGATGCATTCATTGTGAAGCCAAAATCATTTTCAGGAGAGTTGAAATCGGAGCCCAGGTTTATAACATCCCCGCATTGATTATTGTCGAAAATGATGGTTTTGTATATATCCAGTTTCCCAAGCCCCCTGTATCCGCTGGATGAAAAAAACAGTGTTCGATTATCACCGGCAATAAAAACCGAGCGTTCATCCCCACGTTTAGTACTAACTGCTAATTTCACAGGGTAACTCCATTGCTCACCATTCTTCCTGGAAATGTAAAGATCCATGGGTTGATCATAATATTTACCGGCAGCAAATACAAAAATGTTTCCGTCAGGAGTAATACTTGATCCATCAGTTGCATACATCCAGTCATTTTTCTCAATCTGGTACAGGAAAAATTTATGGATCCCACTGCCAAGTCCTTTCGGTTTCCCCCAGACCTTTCCAAATAATTCACTGATATAATATGGACCTCCATCCTTATCCCAACCTTCTTTCCAACTTTGATAATAAACATATTGTCCATCTGGTGTCACATTAGGCTCATCTTCTCCCATATCTGTATTAACAGAAGGTCCCAGGTTCACAGGTTCAGACCATATTTCGTTGATTTTACGACTATAATATAGGTCTCCATCCGGTTCATATTTCCCTTTGTAGTAGGTGTATTCGGGATCAGACCATGCCATGCCACCTCTTCCAGAAAGAAAAAATATGTATTTTCCATCTGGAGTAAGGCAGGGATTGGTTTCACGATAAGGTGAATTCAGTATATCCAGAGTAGTAAAACGGATATTGTTTACAGTTGCATCTGGATTTTTCTGGGCCATTAGTGAGCTGGTTGATAATAGAATAATCAACCAGAGGATTCTAAAAAAAACTTGTGTAAAGAATGTTTGCATTAATTGCCCTTATCCAATTCTTATTAACGTAGAAATTCCACTATCATGATAAACATACCCATGAATATTCAAACATATCCTGGATATTCACCCTAATCGCCTCAAATACAATAAAATCCTATATTAATTAAAAGTAAAAATAGAATAGTCAATACCAAAAAAATAGCAAAGAATGAGAATGTCTCCAATTAAGCGAACTTAACTCCTCTGAGGATTGTTTTCTTAATACAATGTGATATTAATATCAGGAGCATTATCAACTGCATTTAGATGAAGATTACTGCTCATTTTTCTTTAAAAAAAGCTTTTGATTAAATAAAATATGGAACTAACATGTACTGAAATTCAGGAAGGGGGCAAAATCCCGATTCAATTCACATGTGATGGGGAAGACATTTCTCCCGGTTTGCAATGGACCGGTATTCCAGAAAAAACAATCAGTCTTGTGTTGATTTGTGACGATCCTGATGCTCCGGTTGGAACATGGGTTCATTGGGTGCTATTTAATATTCCAGGCAACATGGATGCAATTGAGGAAGGAGTTGATTCGGTTGAGAGCATCAAAAGCGGTGGATCTCATGGTATAAACGATTTCAGAAAGTTGGGATATGGTGGTCCTTGCCCTCCAAATGGTACCCACAGGTATTTTTTCCGATTGTATGCCCTGGACACCATGCTGGATCTTAATCCAGGATGTACTAAGGCGGACCTGATGGAAGCCATGCAGGGACATATTCTCGGTCAGGCAACACTTATGGGGAAATACAGCAGGTAAAAATGTAACAATGAAACCAAAGATTAACGGTACATCGTTCGGAACGATCATCATAGATCATGACATCTTTGATCATGATGTTGTAATAGATCTGAATGGCGATGTAAATAAAAGGAAAAAGAAATTATCCAAAACTGTGTATGGGACATCTCATATGGTTTCCAATGATGAGATCTCTGATATATATAATAAAGATGCTGAATTGATACTGGTTGGATCGGGCCAATATGGACAACTCGAATTATCAGATAAGGCAATATCTTACCTGAATAGCCATAAGTGTGCTTTTAAAGTTTTACCCACGCCGGAAGCGATCGATTACTGGAATAGTCAGGAGGGTAAGATTATCGGAATGTTCCATATAACATGCTGAGAAGTAAGATGAGACTACTTGTCGGTAATCTGGATTGCCATGTTCATATTCTTTTCAGAAAAACAAATCATACATTTTGCTCTTTTTCGTCGATCCAATAAAGAAAAGTATCATCAAGTAATTAAGCATCCCCGATTTTTTCATTGACAACATCCACACTAAAGTTTATCCTGGACCTGAAATACCTGTTTATTGAAATCGGATAATTAAAATATTTCCCCCTTGAATAATCAGACAACAACATTTATGATCTTTCCTTTCACGATGATGATCTTTTTGGGGCTGCCGTCATTCAACCACTTCCGGGATGATTCATGTTCAAGTACATGTTTCTCAATTTCCTCAGTTTCCATATTTAATGGTAATTCCAGTTTGAATCTGAGTTTACCATTAAAAGAGACAGGGTATTCAAATACATCCTCTCTAAGAAGATCTTCATTGTAATCAGGGAACTTTTGAAGGGTAACGGAAGTTGAATAATCCAGCCCTTCCCATATCTCCTCAGCAAGATGGGGTGCAAAGGGTGCAATTACCTTTGCAAATAAGCCGGCAGTATCCTTAGTTACCTTCCCTTTTTTTATACAGGTATTTGTAAAGATCATCATCTGGGAAATGGCCGTATTGAATCGGAGGTTTTCAATATCTTGTCCAACCTTTTTAATCGTTTGATGCAGTGCCTTGGTAATTTCCTGATCTTCAGCGTCCTCCCTTATATTATTTTTATTAGTGAAGAATCGGTATACCCTGGCCAGGAATCCGAATACTCCTTTAACTCCCTGTTCGTCCCATGGTTTTGTAGCTTCCAGAGGCCCCATAAACATCAAGTACAAGCGTAGAGAGTCAGCTCCGTAATAAGCAATTACATCATCCGGATTGATGACATTTTTCAGAGACTTAGACATTTTTGCAACAATCTGTTTAAGCTCTTCCCCTGTCTTAGTATGGTAATACTTATTCTCCCTTTCTTCAACAAGGTCTGAAGTTACTTTGGATCCGGATGCAGTTTCATAAGCAAATGCAAGGATCATTCCCTGGTTAAAAAGTCTCGAATAAGGCTCGTCGGTTGATACAATTCCAAGATCAAAAAGAACCTTATGCCAGAACCGACTATAAAGAAGATGTAAAACAGCATGTTCTGCACCTCCTATATATAGATCCACCGGCATCCAGTAAGCTTCGGCTTCCTTTGAAAAAGACTCATCGAGATTGTGTGGATCAATATAGCGCAGATAATACCAGCAAGATCCTGCCCATTGTGGCATTGTATTGGTTTCGCGCCGCCCCTGTCTTCCATTAGCATCAGAAACCTTTAACCAATCTGTTGCATTAGCGAGTGCGGATTCCCCGTCAGCCCCTGGTTTATAATCTTCCATTTCTGGCAACAAGAGGGGGAGATCAGCATCTTCCATTATTTCAATCTCACCATCTTCCCAGTGGATCACCGGGAAAGGCTCTCCCCAGTATCGCTGTCGGCTGAAAAGCCAGTCCCTCATTTTATAATTTACTTTGCTTATGCCAAGCTCCTTTCCCTCGAGCCACTCGATCGTTCTGGCGATACCTTCTTCTTTGCGTAGTCCATTAATGTCCAATCCACTGTCCTGATTCGATGAGTTGACAAATACCCCATCTTCTTCCCAACATATCTGTCCATTCAAAACTCCTTCACGGATTTCCGGACTTGCATTATCCGGATCAAGAATAGGAATTATTGGCAGGCTGAATGTATTGGCAAATTCAAAATCCCGCAGATCATTGGAGGGTACTGCCATAATTGCTCCGGTCCCATACCCCATAAGCACATAATCAGCAATCCAGATGGGTATCTTATTATTGTTTATCGGGTTGATCGCATAACTTCCAGTAAAAACACCTGTTTTTTCCTTTGCAAGATCAGTACGGTCAAGATCAGATTTCAAGGCTGATTTTCTGATATAATCTTCAACGGCTTTTTTATTATCGGAGGTAGTCAATTCCTGAACAAACTCATGTTCAGGGGCAAGAACCATGTATGTGGCGCCGAAGAGTGTGTCAGGTCGTGTAGTAAAAACCCTGAGCAGTTTATTATTCCCTTCAATTTGGAAGTCCACCTCAGCTCCGGTTGATTTACCAATCCAGTTCTTCTGCATATCCTTTATCCCTACAGGCCAGTCCAGCGAGTCCAGTCCTTCAAGAAGGCGTTCGGCATATAGCGGGATTCTCAGCATCCATTGTTTCAGGTTTCTTTTAGTAACATCATTCCCGCATTTCTCATGGGTGCCATCAGTTAATACCTCTTCATTTGCACAGACTATTTTACAGTTCGAGCAATACCAGACCTGGGCATCATCATAATAGGCAAGTCTGTGTCTGGCGATGAATTCTCTGACAGCAGTATCTCCTTTCTGACTAATTTCAGCAGGGATCGACAGTTCCTTAATTGGTCTTCCTTTTTTCTGTTCCTCATCAAACCAGGTGTCGTAAAGGCGGGTGAAGATCCATTGGGTCCATTTAAAATAATCCGGATCCGTTGTATTCACTTCACGATCCCAGTCATAAGCCATTCCCAATGATTTAATCTGCCTTCTGAAATTATCACAATTCTTTTGGGTTGTAATAGCCGGTTGAGTTCCTGTTTCGATCGCATACTGTTCTGCCGGGAGGCCAAAGGCATCCCAGCCCATGGGATGCAGTACATTGAATCCTTTCATCTTCTTATAACGAGCTACTATATCTGTAGCTGTATAACCTAATGGATGGCCAACATGAAGCCCGGCACCAGAAGGATAAGGAAACATGTCCAGTATATAGTATTTGGGTTTATCAGGATCAACTGTTGTAAGAAAGGTCTGATTTTCTTCCCAGTATTTCTGCCATTTCTTTTCTATATCCGTGAAACTGTAATCTGCCATTATAATTGAGGTGTATTGACAAGAATTTTGGGATGCAAAATTAATCTATTTCAATGATGATTAAGAGAACATGTATGTTTTTATGAATTTGGAAACACAATTATGACGTAGATATACCAAATGATATATCTACGTTAAAAAGATAAATAAGCCTGAATATTACAATATGTCTTATATAACTATTTTGATAATTCACTTTTTAAATGATTATAAAAACAACCATAAAAAATGACATCACGGAGGCAAATACACATTAAGTTAATCTACCTGCTTCGATTAAAAATTATATTTATCATAGAGTTTTGTGCATTCAACTTACTATTTTATCGATTTGCAAAAATAATCCATCTTAAAATTCCTATTAATTTATCATTGAGAGTAAATTCGCGAATATCGAATGTTATTGAT
>JBHOSY010000082.1:0-20035 GCA_042584165.1 Bacteroidota bacterium
CAAAGCAATTTCCAGATTTTCAATATCCTTGAATGACTTGCGCATCGTTTGTAGTTGCTCCTTAGATACACTTTCAATTCCGAAGAAGAGCGCTCTACATCCACTTTCGGCTGCAAGTTGCATGAGTTCATCATCTTTGACCAATAGTGATACAGAAGACTGTCCTACCCATTTGATTTTCAAATGGGCAAAATTAATGCTAAGAAAAAGTTTTATAGCATATGGTCAGTATTGAAACGATTAACTGGCAATATGTACAACCCTGTGGTATACTTTCCCATTAATTATGGAAATATGAAACAGGTAAGAGTTGAAGCGAAAAGAATGGCTAAACTAAAATCCGTATTATTTGAAAATATTAATGAATAGTGAGGCCCGGTAAATTAGAAGAGCAAAAAGAACGATTCTCACAGTAAATCATCTGAAATCGAAAATAAGTTTTATTTGTTTAAGTCCATCGGAATAATACTTGTACATACCTGATTGACCCATAGGGCTTAAATCAGAAGCTCTCTTAAATTTAGTGCCGATCGCACTTATGCTTGTGAGAAATGAAATATCTCCGTCAGGAAAATGCTGATCGAATAGTTGAAAAATATGTTGAGTTTCCTCATTGTAAATTTCTCTATTTATTATTGATATCTCCTCCCGATTCCCATCCTCTTATTAATTTACCGACTTCCTTTAGCGTTGTAACATCGATATCCCGGATTCTGCCATGATAATCCGGCCCAATATTGAGAGAAAAAATATTGCCATACTTCACAGTGGCTTTATAATCCGCAAAGAGTTCTATCGCGGGTTTACAAAGGTGATCGTGGGCTGGAAGAGAATAAAACCAATCGGCCCCTCCTTCGTGAGGTGGAAGGATTGGATATGTAAATTCAGCTACCAGGTATCCCTTGTAATTTGCTTCTGCATCATTGTTGTACTTACTTGTTGAAGTGTCTCCTATTTTTCCGGGTTTCCCTCTTTCCCGGAGACTCAACCTGCCTGCCGGTTCACCATGGTTAAATCCAACAAAACAATCCGGCTGGAACTTGTGTATCCAGTCAACTGTTTCCTGATGAGACGTTCCGCCGGTTCCCTGAGCATGGTCCATCCAGAAAAATTCTACAGGTCCATATTTGGTACAGAGTTCTTCAAGCTGCTTATTTTTCAAATCGGCATTAATTCCGGAAGACCATACAGGATCCCCATAAAAAGGACTTCCGGGTATTATTCCATCTTTTGGACGGTCTTTAATCCATGTCCAGTCACCCTCAGAAAAGTAAAGAGCAAGTTTCAAATTGTATTTATCACATGATTTTTTAAGTTCAGCCAGTACATCCATACCAAGTGGACTATTGGTTACATTATAGTCTGTTGTTTCAGTGTCCCATAAGCAAAAACCATCATGGTGCTTTGTAAGAAATAGTATGTAATTCATCCCGGCATCTATGGCTGTTCTGCACCATTGGTCAGTGTCCAGACCTGTTGCTGCAAAGTAATTTACATGGGTTCTGTTCCTTGTCCATTCATATCCCGAAAATGTACTCATCGACCAGCAGATAAACATACCGAATTTCAATTCTGAAATTTGCTTCGCTCTCTGAGAATCATCAATTTTCGTTTGCCCATGAATAGTTATGGGATGAACTATCAGAGAAACTATAACAATCAGGTTTATTAGACTAACTTTCATGTATATTATGGTTATCTGAACACATTTTGTTAAATCACATCTTAACGTTTTTATTAAGGAGATACTATTTTGCAGCCAGGATATTAACATCCTTGTTTGACAGTATTTTATTATCATAGCCAACTTTTATAATGTTGATCATTGCTTTTCCAACCTGAGTAGTTGATGTAACTCCATTTGGTGTCAATGTTTTTAAAATTGGATATAATGGCTTAAAAATAGCATACATTGTATTGTACAATTTAGTGCTGGAACGGATCCCTTTCATGGGCTGAATATAACCTGGTCTGAACATATAGGATGATTGAAATGCCATCGACAGGAGATCATTTTCTGTTTTACCTTTCACCCTGGCCCACATGGTCCGTCCTTTTTCAGTACCATCGGTCCCCAAACCTGATACATAGCAAAATGTCATGTCGGGATTCAGATTCAAAACAGTTCCGGCGAAATTCAATGTCAGATCATAAGTAATTCTGGTATAACCAGCTTCTGACATCCGGAAAGCAGAGACTCCCAGGCAAAAGAAACAAGCATTGTATCCTTTCAATTGATCTTCAATATTAGTCAGATCATAAAAATCGTTTTGAATGATTTCTTTCAACTTGTCATGTTCTATGCCAACTGGTTTGCGGTTGATTACAAGAACCGATTCAACATCCGGGTGATCAAGGCATTCCAATAAAACCCCCTTGCCTACCATACCTGTTGAACCAGTAATAATTGCATTTATTTTCATAATTGCTCATTTTTAAACTCATCATTTGGTAGATTTTTCGCTTCACTCAAAATGACAAGAATGTTATTAATTTTCAAGCTATACTTGAAAATTAATACATCTTTTTGTCATCCCGACGTAAGGAGGGATCTTCCCAAGCATTTATATATTCAAATAATCATACTCATCAACTAACGAATAATCAAATCGTCCTGTCATTCTCCGCTCCTTCAAAAATATCTATATGATCACCTAGTTTTTCCTTTATTGGTTCAGAAGCGTCATTCAGACTATTAATTATCCCTGGAGTGATTGGAGCTTCAAGTGCACCCGTATTTAACTTTAACTGATCGAGGTTCCTGGCACCAACAATGGAACAGGTAATGGATTTATTGGCTACAACCCATGTTGTTGCCAGGTCAGACATTGTTATTCCTGTATCCATACTGATTTTATTCATCTCATCAAGTACAAGGGTCATTTCGTATTCAGCTCCTTCCTCACCATGCCGGCTCAATTCAGTTCTATCTTTGTTGAAATGTCGTGTTCTTTTGCGCCATTCCGGTATATTTTCAATACCATCGAATTTGCCTGCCAGAACACCCTGCATCAAGGTCATGTATCCAATAATACCAATATTGTTTTCCTGACAAAAGGGTAATACAGAGTATTCTATTCCCCTTGAAATAAGATTGTATACTACCTGGTTAGCTACTGGTAATGCATCATGAGACAATACCTCTTCAAGACGGTTTACTCCGAAATTACTTACGCCGAAATACCTGATCTTACCATCCTTAACTAGGATCTGCATGGCTTCGATCGCCTCTTCAATGGTGGGCGGATTGGTAATAATTGCCGGATCATTTGTATAATGTTTAATAGAGTTCGGGTGGATTGGCCAGTGGATCATGTACAGGTCGATATAATCGGCTTTCATGCGTTTTAAGGAACCTTCACAATGTTCAATGAGTGTATCTTTATAACAATTAGAAGTACTCACCTTACTGCCAATGATCACCTTATCTCTGGAAATCTCTTTTAACGCTTCTCCAAAGGATGATTCGCTTCTACCTTCGTTGTAAACTTCTGCATTGTCGAAATAATTTATCCCCTGATCCACAGCGGCATGCACTACTTCATTTACATCTTTCTGTGATTGCTCTCCCCAGTATTCACCTCCACCGAATGTCCAGCAACCCAATCCCAGAACAGATAATTCAAGATCTGATGATCCACATGTTCTCTTTTCCATAATATTTTTTAATAACTTTTAACTCCGTGGTCTCCGTGCCTTCTCTGTGTATTTCGTGTAGAAAACAGGACACAGAGGAAACTCTAAGACCACGAAGATGAAACTCTCATGAAAAATAATCCATTAATCCAACCATTCCTTTGTATGCAATAATCAATGAAAATACTAATGCTGCAATTAGCCCAATATTAAGTAAAACTCCAGCTTTATATGTTTTTAATAGATTTCGATTGTTAATTAATATAATAATGCCTGTTATTACAAGGGGCAATACAAACACACTCGTGACCTGTGTTCCAATTTGTGCCATAATCGGGTTGGAACCAAGTACCGGAACCGTCAGGCCTATTAAACAGGCAACTGCAGTTAGACCTTTAAATAAACCGGATTTAGTATCCATGGTTCCGCTTTTATAGTCTCCAATAAGCAGCGGTGCTACCATAAGAATAGGAAATATCGATGATAATCCAGCACTCATTGCACCAAGCATAAAAACAGCGACGGCAAATTTCCCCGCAACAGGCTCCAGAGCGTATACCAAATCAAGGACCTTATCAATAACTTTTCCGTCATAAAACATAGCCCCTGTTGCTGCAACCATGATTGATCCACTGATAATAAACATCAGAATAGCCGAAGTCAATGCATCTTTCGATTGTTCACGGACATTTTCGATACGCCATCCCTTTTCTTTTACAATCAGAGGTCTAACGACAAATGTTGGGGCCGCCATGGTTGTTCCAACGAATGCAGCTACCATAAGGCTCCCGCCCGGAGGAATAGAAGGAACAAAACCCCGAATAATGTCTTTGGTGGGAGGCAAAACAATAAACATGGATATAACAAAAGACAGGCCCATGATAGTCACAAAAAAGATCAGGACTTTTTCGAAAAAAGAATACTTGCCTACCAGCAATAAACTGTACATTAAAATTATCAGTATTACTGCAATGCCAAGAACTGCCCAGTAATTTGTTGAATTTAATCCTGGCACAAACAATCTGGTTACTTCGTAAAGTGCATGAGAGGTTAATCCCAGTATTCCTGAAAGAGAACTCCATTGTCCGGCCACCACACCTATTATCACTAAAACAGCCCAGAATTTTCCGAATTTCAGGCGTTTCCGAAAAGCATATATTGACGTTTCACCCGTTACGGAAGCATAGCGGCCATAAGCCTCCATTAATACCCAGGCAAACAACACACTGAGAAACAGTACCCAGAGGAGTTGCATTCCGTACTGACTGCCGGCCTTGGCCATGGAGGTGACACTGCCCGTTCCAATGGTATATCCAATGCAGAATATTCCGGGACCAATAGATAAAAGGTATTTCCAGATTTTATTTAGAATTCTCAATTTTCAGTAACTTAAATTTATATCTGGAATCGCAAATTGTGATTCGCGATTCACACCAACCTCCCATCGTAATCATCTCTATCATTTTCTGTTTTGAGTGGGAACTTGATTGGTTTTTGATCTCTTTGAGATCGATATATGGCTGTAAACAATTCAACAGTTTGTCGACCAGCTTCACCATTAACCAGGGGCATCCGGTTTTGTATAATGGCCTGGATAAAATCTTCAATCTGCATTTGAATATAATATACTGTTGGATCGATTGAATTAAACATTTCAGTATCCTTTTTGATCCATTTATCAAGTAAATTTTCTTCACCTGGAACAGTCCAAAGGTCATTTACTGGCGGTTCCTGAATGTCAGTCATTCCTGCAATGAACATGGCCCCTCCTTCAGTCTGAACACCGACTGAAGCCCCATTTTCACCATGAACCTGGACTTTTCCGTAAATCCCCGGTTTTTGAGAATTACTTACAACAATATTTCCAAGCGCTCCATTTCTGAAGCGGATGATAGCCAGAGAGGTATCCTCAACTTCGATGTATGAATGATTTAGATTGGCCCATGCCCCATATAACTCATCGATCTCGCCCATATACCATAACAGTAGATCCAGTTGATGCGGGGCCTGGTTAACCAGTACCCCACCACCTTCATCTTTCCATATTCCACGCCATGCATCAGCGTTGTAGTAGTTTTCATCCCGCCAACCCAGCATATTTATCGTTCCTAAAATGGGTTTTCCAATCTTGCCCTGATCGATGGCCTCTTTTACACGCCTGGCAGGTTCATACCACCTTCGCTGGCTTATTACGCCTAATTTTCGATTTACCTTCCTGGCTGTTTCAATCATTTTGTCACAATCAGCCAGAGATGAAGCCAGGGGTTTTTCTACGAGCACATTCGCTCCTGCTTCTAATGCCTCGATGGTAGGATCAGCATGAAAGGGATGGGGGTTACAAACAATGGCGAGATCAATACTATGCGTTTTTACCATTTCAGAGACACTTTGACATGCTTGAACATGGTATTTATCTGCAAAGACTTCAGCAGAAGTGCTTGTACGACTCCAAACTGCCCTGAAATCTGTTCGGTGGATTTTTCTCAGCGCCTGTGCGTGTAAATGCGCCACCTTTCCACATCCGATTATTGCTGTTTTAACCATATTGGTATCTGGATTATTATAAGGTTAATGATTTTTCTTCTATTTATTGATACAATATTAAACTCGGTGTTATCAACTTTTTTCTAATGTTACTTTTCAATTTCCAGTAAAGAGATTTCCTGATAAACAATTCCCTGATATGGCTGTTCAGAGCCTGCTTCATAAAAGCAAGCCACATTCCCATTTTGCAAGACTGTTAAATCGGAATAAGCGGAAGGACCTGCATGCAACACTTTTGTTTTAGCCCATGTGGATCCTTCATCGTAACTTAACCGGAGGGTCATGTTTTTCCGAATGTTTTCGTCAGCAGGATTCAGAAACAACAATCGACTTGTTCCCTGTTCTGCAAATGAAAATCTTAACATGCTACCCTGGCAAATGGGTTCAATTAAGATCTTGTCAGTAACAATGTTACTCCATGTAATACCTCCATCTTCACTGAATGTGATCTTTCTCGCCTTTTCTGCCCGGTCATAATTGCGCATGTTTAAGATCAACTTCCCATCAGATAATTCTGCAACGGTACATTCATTAACCTGATCTTGTGGTGTTGATCCGCCAATTTCCCATGTATTACCATTGTCCTCAGAATATATAATGTGTGAAAAGTATTTTTTTGTTCCGGATTCGATATGGTCGCATGGGATAATCAATCTCCCCTTATTTTTACCCTTTTCCAATTGGATTCCATGACAGGGGCCAGTTGCATACCAAGTCCAGTTATCCTGCTTTACTGATTTGGTGATTTCTTTTGGCTCTGACCAGGATTTACCATCATCTGTTGAATGTAAAAAAAATACGCGACGGGTATCTTTACTTTCCTGGTTAATAATTTCAGATTCATGATCAGTACCGAGATTCCATGTTGTCAGTAAAAATATCTTTCCAGTAGTTTTATCAACTACTGGTGCCGGATTTCCACATACGTTTTCTTCATGATCCCAAACTACAATCAGATCACTCCATGTCCTTCCATTGTCTTCAGATCTTTTCATTACAATATCAATATCCCCGGTGTCTGACCGACCATTTTTCCTTCCTTCTGCAAATGCAAGAATGCTTCCCCCGGTGGTAGTGACAATGGCTGGAATACGAAATGTATGATATCCATTTGTTCCACTTTCAAATAAATAATTTAAATGCTCTGATTTGCCAATGTTTATTAAAGCCGGGATAAACATTAAAATGAACAAGAGTGAATAAGAAATAGCTGTTTTTTTCATATGTATAGATATGTGCATAAACTACATAATGTAATATCACAACTGAGTTAGTTAGAAAAAATCGTTATGGTACCAAAACTACTTTCTTCAATCCCTTTTCTTTATTATACAATCTTTCAAACCAACTGGCTCCTTCCGACAGTGGAGCAACTGCGCTGATCATTGGATCCACATTAATGGTTTTCTCCTCCAGCATTTTCAGAACCTGTGGATATTCTCCTGCGATAGCGCAACTCCCCTGAAGCCGGATTTGTTGTGTTACAACAGATTGTAATGGCAGGTCTACAGTTGGAGTCAGGTTTCCTACCAGTGTTACAGTACCTCCCTTCCTAACATTTTCTATTGCAGTTTTAACAGTTTCATGTATGCCTACTGCTTCGAATGCTATATCAGCTCCTCTCCCTCCAGTCACATTTAATATCTCTTTTTGAAGATCTGATGAACTGGCAATCAAAATTTTATCTGCACCAAATGCAGAAGCCATACTTAATTTATCCTCATCCAGATCAATCGCAATTATATTATTAACCTCAGATTGACGTAAAACCTGAATGATAAATAATCCGATCATTCCTGCTCCTACAACCAACGCGGTATCCCCTACTTCTATATTTGTCAAATTGATCGCATGAGACGCTACTGCCACAGGTTCCACCATGGCGGCATGCTCTAAACTTACCTTGTCCGGAATTTTATGAAGTATGTGAGCTGGTATTGCCACAAAATCTGCAAAAGCGCCGTGACGCCTGTATTCACCGGGAGAAACCCCCAAGACTTCTCTATTATCACTTAAGTTATATAGTCCCTTCTCTGTATACCAGTCATCTAAAGGATATACAGTTGAATCAAAAGTCACCCGGTCACCAATTTCCCAGTCTTTTACCAGGCACCCTGCTTCTTTAATAATACCTGATGCCTCATGTCCCATAATGATTGGTGGAATTCGCCTTCCACTGCTTCCATCCATCCCATGGACATCACTGCCGCAAATGCCACATGCCATTACTTTAACAAGAACTTCATTGCCCTTGATCACAGGATCATCAACATCCTTGTATACAAGGTGATTGTATTCTTCGAGTACTAATGCTTTCAATTGAAATATATTTATTAAATGTTGCCTAATCTAATAAGTCACTGGAATCAATACTGGGGCACCAGAATTTCTCAATATGCTCAATTACCAATGCTGTTCCCTCGTCATGACTCACATGTGGTTTCATTTTCGGATTATACATGGTATCAGTTAAATCACGAACCAATACCACGTTTCTTCCCAGTTTCACTTGTGAACGTATCCCGAAAGGCCGGCCAAGCACACACATATTCGCATGTACTCCCATGATGATTACGTTTTTGATTCCGTTTGCTGCAAAGTAATTATTGATCTCACCTCCATCATCTGAAATACCATCCTCATTAAATATTTCAATTGCTTCTATCTGTTTGGTCCACACAGCGCAGTCTACACATTTTGAGGAAGGTGTATCACAACCACCATCTGAATCGTCAATAGGTAAATCACCTTCATGATTCTTTTCGATATAATACCAGCCGGCAATTGATTTGGAAGCTGCTATTCCCGGGGATTCCATCATCTTTTTCCTTTGAGGATAGTCCTTATAATGGTCTATTGTACCACTTGGTGAATGGATGATCACAACTCCTTTTTCCCTTGCGGCTTTTACGACATCATTCATTTTATTGACCATCTCGCCCACCCTGATATTTGCTCCTTCACACCAGTGTTTATCCCACATATCACAAATGATAATAGCGGTTTCGTTGATTTTCCATTTAACCTGATTATTATGTGGGCTCCAGATATCACCATTATTAATCTGGTTTCGAAGGTTTAAGGTCAATTTATCTCCTTTGTTTGGTTCTTTTACCGGGAGAATTATCAGTAAAAGGGAATAAATAATAAGACTAATTGCTTTCATAATTTAAAAGTCGATGTGATGAGTTAATATATCACAATATACTTTAATATGGGATAATTGACTAAATTGAAACTGTTCATTTTTAAGCGGATACAATAATTTTTTGTCCATAAGATCTACAGATAATGAGAAACTTTATTTTAATATTTACTAATTCACTTTTTGTCATATTGGTTTGTACACACTGTAGACAGGATACAAGTATCCCACCTGAAAATACAATTCCTTCTATTTTTTCAGAACCGGTTTTAAGAACAACCCATAATGGGATTCCAATTAATACTTACGGCTATACTGATATTTTAGGAGAGAGTCCTGATCTTCTGGATACGATAATGATGCAGGTTGGCAATAACAATCCAATGGTTAAGGTTCATCCCAAGAACAGTTCCGAAATAAAATTTAACAGGCTCGGAACAACTTCCCCCAGAATGCCACGATCGATATCTAATGACTATTTGCCCCTGGAACCTATTAACCTAATCGACGGAGATCATAATACCTGTTGGAGTAGCAAATCGGTTTCTCAGGCCATGGCTGAACCTGCCTGGATAAGAATTGATCTGCCTGTCGAACGGAAAGTAAAAAGTATTATTCTGCAAACCAGGAAACAGGGACCGGAAAGAAATCAGGCAGGAAGTTGTCCAATAGATAAAAATGCAGTTGAGGTTGGTCGAGCTATACCAAATCACATTCAAATTAAGATAAGTTGTGATGGACAAAACTGGATAAATGTATATAATAACGAAATTATTGATACATCACTCAGTCAATTAATATGTGACTTCAATCCCCTATCAGCTAAACAAATATTGATTATTGGAAATAATTTGCCCAGGGTGGAGAATTGGCTGCATTCATTTTCAATTTCAGAAGTTGAAATTCTGGACACAAATGGGAATAATCAGGCTCTTGTTTTTCGTGGTTCTGGTGTAACTGTCAGTTCGACTCAACATTCAATGGGTCAAACAAGGGATGAACACAGGTGGCTATGGCCAATCCATGTTGATCTGGGATTAAAGTGGGTACGTGTGGGTTACCACGATGATCCTATTAACTGGCATTGGGTTGAAAAGGAAAAAGGAAAATTAGAGATAGATGCTGAAGCAGATGCTGCCATAACTTATCTGGTAGAGCGAGGAATTGGAATAGATTTTGTCCTCGGATTTGGTAATAGACTATATACTCAGTCTGATCCTTCCAGAAAACTACCTCAATTGTGGGAATGGTATTATGAGAATCCTAAACCTCCAACCACACGTGAAGCATTGGATGCATGGGAAAGATATGTGCGGTTTATGGTTCGCCATTTTAGAGATCGTATTAAGATTTTTGAGATTTGGAATGAATGGAATATCCCAACTTATTGGGGAGATAAACCAGATACCGAACATTATATTGAAGTAGTTAAACGAACCATACCAATTATCCGGGAGGAATCTCCGGAAGCGAAAATAAAACTGGGTGCAGTAAGTGGTTTTACATACGGTATATCAAACTGGACTCCTGAAGAACTGGCCAAACAAGAAAATGAAATGCCCTTTTTAAAGGTTGTTGGAGAATTTGCAGAAGAGGTGGATATAATTGGATGGCATCCCTTTTACCAGACCGATACAGAAAGCGACAGGTTTAGATCTTATTCTGACGATGTAAAATCCTTGAAAAAATGGGCTTCAAAAAAAGGATTTGATGGAGAATTCTTTGCGTCTGAATGGAACTATGGAGCAAATTACCCACCTCCAACACCACCTAACTGGTGGGGCAACTTTGAAGCCACTGAGATGGATAAGGCAAAATATATTGCACGTCTTTCTGTATTACATACTGCCCTTGGTGTAAATTCTTTTTTCTGTGAAACCTGGTCAAATTATTATCCTTTAGATCTATCTCTCTTGCGTCGCAGTTTTTCAGGCAGTCCAGTTTCAGTATTGCAACCACAAGCTGCATATTATGTAACCCGGAACCTTGCAACAGCTCTAGAAGATTTACAACCGGCGGATTTTGATTATTCCATTGATAACAAACCTTCTGAAATTGAGTCCTGTGAAATGTCCCGGAAAGGAGAAAGGGTTATTGGATTATGGATTCCGGGACACGCGAAAGATAATTTTAAACCGTTATCAATTAATTTAGAAATACCGGGTAATTACAAAGCAGTTGTTGGATATAGTTGTTTGAATGGGGTTAACCAGGAAATACTGTTTGAAAATGGTGATAATAAAATCCGGATCAATAATCTCCTCGTATATGATTATCCGATTCTAATACGGTTAGTTGAAAAGTAATCAAAAAAAATTAATCGAATTTATCATTATTGAATCAGTGAGTTTAAATCATGCACTTCACGAATTAAATATTGATTTTTTCATGGATTTGCATGAATATTTTCGAAATTGGATCATGACTCAAAAATAAAACAGATAAAATTATGGCTGGTGAATTCAGATTTACATTCGGACCCTGGAACATCCATGAAGGAGCAGATGTATTTGGCCCTACTGTTCGTAAAACTATAGAATTTGATAAAAAGCTCGAACTATATAAAAAGCTTGGATTTGATGGTGTACAATTTCACGATGATGATGCCGTTCCTGTACTTGAGGGCAAAACACCTTCACAAATTGCTTCTGAAGCAAGATCCCTTAAACAAAGACTGGATGACCTTGGATTAAAAGCTGAATTTGTAGCACCCAGACTATGGGAAGATCCCAGGACCATTGACGGTGGATATACTTCTAACGATCCTGCATGCCGGGAATACGCTCTTGAGCGATCGAAGATATGTATTGATATCACCAATGAGCTTGGAATCGATCTGGTTGTGCTGTGGCTGGCCAGGGAAGGAACTTATATTCGTGAAGCGAAAGACGGAAAAGTAGCTACTGATCGTCTGGTGGATGCCATAAATATCATGCTTGCATATGATCCTGAAGTGCGTATATGTGTGGAACCAAAACCTAACGAACCCATGGACCATGCTTATATCCCAACTACCGGACATGCAATCGCGCTGGGTATGTTAACAGATGATCCTGATCGTGTAGGTGTAAATATTGAAAGTGCCCATGCGATCCTCGCCGGGTTGGATCCATCCGATGAAATGGGTTTTGCAATGGCACACAACAAGCTATGGACAGTACATCTGAATGATCAGAATGGATTGAAATTCGACCAGGATAAATCTTTTGGATCAGTTGATCTAAGAAGAGCATTTAACCAGGTCAGGATACTGGATCAACATGATTATGGCACCAAAGGTGAATGGGTAGGCCTTGATGTTAAAGCCATGCGGACCCAGGTTGATGAGAAAGCAACAGTACACCTCACAAATAGCCTGGAGATGTTTAATCACCTACTCGAAAAATCACGTAGTGTAGATGAAGCAAAGGTTGAAGCATTCATCAAAGAAAGGGATTATGAAGATCTCGACCTCTACATTATGAAACATCTTATTGGGAAATAACTAACACTTCTCTGTGATGCCACAGTAAAACTCTATGAAATACCCTTTTCTTTGTTAGTTGGTTTCAATCATAAAACCCATATTATAATTAGCATGAAAAGAAAGAATTTTTTGTCGATAGTATCAATCATCTTCATGCTGATCGCTTGTGGTGATTCAGCACAGAAATTTAAATCATCAAAACCCAATATTGTAATTATTCTGGCGGATGATTTTGGAGTGGGAGATATTCAAGCACATTATCCGGAGAATAAGATCCCCACCCCATATCTTGATAAACTCGTAGATCAGAGCATGAGTTTTACAGATGCCCATAGCGGATCAGCAGTTTGCTCACCGACACGTTATGGCCTTCTCACGGGAAGATATGCCTGGCGAACTTCGCTTCAGGAGTGGGTGCTCAGTAGTTATGAACCACCGCTTATCGATGCAGACCGCTTAACATTGGCGGAGTATCTTAAACAGGAGGGATATCAGACAGCATGCATTGGGAAATGGCATCTTGGTATGATCTGGCATGGAGAGCAGATTAATAGAAGGCTAGAAGGTTACTTCCCTCTGCGAAACGAAAAATGGGATTTTACCAAATCAATTCTGGAAGGTCCAACGGAACGCGGATTTGACTACTATTTTGGTACTCATGTGCCAAATTTTCCACCATTCACATTTATTGAAAATGATCATGTCGTTGAGCAGCCAACAGCAAAATATAAATATGACCCCTCAGAAGGAGTTGTGATGCCTAAGGAATACGACGGTTCACCGATGGCACCGAGGTGGCGTTTCGATCAAATCCTGCCCGCGATTACTAACCGTGCTGTAAGTTATATTCACGAACAATCTAAAAAAGAATCACCTTTCTTCCTTTATTTTTCAATGACATCTCCCCATGAACCGGTTGTTCCATCAAAAAATTTTAAAGGGAAAAGCGGGATTGCACCAATTGCCGATTTTGTCATGCAGACTGATTGGTCAGCTGGCCAGGTTATAAAGGCATTAGATGATGCGGGTATTTCAGATAATACCATTGTCATCTTTACAGCCGACAACGGGCACTCGCATTATACAGGATGGGAAGACCTAATTAAAGCTGGACATTTTCCCAGTGGGCCATACAGGGGACACAAAGGTAATATTTGGGAAGGGGGGCATCGTGTGCCATTTGTCATACGATGGCCCGGTAATGTCAAACCAGGTTCTTCGAGCAATCATCTGGTTTGTTTGACGGATGTTTTTAGAACATGTGTCGAAATGGTCAAAGGAAATGCAATACCAGACAACTCAGCTGAGGATAGCTTCAGCATTTTAAATTCCCTTTTGGATAAAAATAATGCTGATTTACGCACAAATATTGTCAATCATTCTGTAGATGGCGAATTCGCTTATCGAAATAGCTCATGGAAGCTTGTCTTTAAAATTCCCGAAAAGAATTTAGCAGAATCGAGAGGTAAACCAGCAGTTACAGAGTTATACAATCTAAGTGAGGATACTGCAGAAGAATTTAACAAAGCAGAAGAACATCCGGAAATAGTCAGCAAACTCACAAATGAGTTGAAAACAATTGTACAGCGTGGGACAAGTCAAACAGGACCACGGCAGTTTAATGATATCAATATTTGCTTCGATACCATTCAAACAAAACGATGGGCTCCAACTGTTAACAAATAATCAAAGATTGATGGATTCAAAGATTGAGAATATATAAGAAAAGATAATACTACGGCTCACACTAACCATTGTAATACACAGAAACATATAGATATGACATGTAAATTCTATATAGCATATTTTCTTTTCATTCTGCTATTTTCAGGTTGTCAGGAATACAACAAGAATGGTACTACAAATGACGAGCGGCCGAATATTCTGTTCATTATGTCAGATGATCACGCAAACAAGGCTATCAGTGCTTATCATGAAGGATTGATCAAGACACCAAATATTGACCGGCTGGCAAAAGAAGGAATAATATTTGAAAATGCTTTTGTGACAAATGCGATATGCGCGCCAAGTCGGGCAGTGATCCTCACAGGGAAACACTCGCATTTAAATAGCATCAAAACCAATCACGATCGATTTGATGGCTCTCAGGTAACTTTTCCAAAACTTCTTCAGAAAAATGGATATGAGACTGCTCTTGTTGGAAAATGGCATTTGAAAACTGAACCTACTGGTTTTGATTACTGGAATATTCTGCCTGGACAGGGGGACTATTATAATCCGGATTTTATCAATATGGGTGATACGGCTGTTTACCAGGGTTATGTAACTAAAATTATTGCCGACCTTGCTTTAAAATGGATGGATGATCGGGATGAACAAAAACCATTTTGCCTGATGGTTCACCACAAAGCTCCTCACAGGAACTGGATGCCAGATATAAAACATCTGGATAAGTTCGAGAATATTAATCTCCCTGCTCCCAGTACATATCATGATGATTATGCAGGTAGAGAAAGCCTGAAAAAACAGAAATTAACGGTTAAAGCTCATATGGATTATGAATATGATCTTAAGATCCCATGCGACACTTGTCCTGTTACCGAGGAGAACTGGTGGGCCAATGAATCATTTGAACATGAAATGAGCAGGATGACTGTAGTGCAGAAAAAAGGCTGGGAGATTGGTTATCAATCCGAAATAGAGACTTTTGCGAAAGCAAGTCAATTAAATTCGATATTAGATGAATGGAAATTACAACGATATCTTGAAGATTACCTGAGATGTATTGTATCTGTGGATGAAAGTGTCGGTCAGATATTAGAATATCTCGATAGTTCTGGACTGATTGAAAGTACTGTTGTTGTATATACCTCCGATCAGGGATTTTTCCTTGGTGAGCATGGTCTGTTCGATAAAAGGTACATGTACGAAGAGTCTATGCGAACTCCACTTCTGATAAGGTATCCGGATGGAATTGAACCTGGGATAAGATCTGGAAAATTGGTTCAAAATCTTGATATAGCTCCTACCCTGCTTGATTTAGCTGGAATTGAGATACCTGAAACCATGCAGGGCGAATCTATGAAAGTATTGTTTGGTGAATCCACGGATTTTGAATGGCGTGAGGCTATTTACTACCATTTCTTTGAAAAAGGATGGGGTGTAGATAGTCATTATGGAATAAGAACTGAAAGATATAAACTGATTCATTTTTATGACGATTCTGATGAGTGGGAATTTTTTGACCTTGACATAGATCCTGTTGAAATGAATAATCTCATTCATAATTCAACTTATGAAAAAACAGTTTTTGAACTCAAGGAACAATTATATGAGTTGCAGAATCATTATAATGATTCGGTACACTGATTGTATACGATTTAAGGAGATATATTTTCAGCTTGAATCAAAAGATAATATCTAGTTATGAAATTAAATTGCTTACCCTCATTATCTCGTGCTGGATTATTGCCTATTGTATTAATTACCTTTCAAGCATTATCTCAGAATCATACAATACCAGGTAAGTTGTATTCCCCTTATCCTACACTAGTCAACCTTGCTCTTGAATGGCTGATCGATGGCGATGACAACTTAAACGGTAGTGTGGAGATTGAATTTAGAATAAAAGGAAGTTCGGAATGGAAACAGGGAATGCCTTTGAGAAGAGTTCCGGCTGGCGAAAACATTGGATTCCAATGGGCAAACAAGCATTCCGGAAGTATATTTGATTTGCTTCCGGATACAGAGTATGAAATAAAACTTTCACTGAATGATCCTGATGGTGGTTCAGAAAAGAGATTATTAGTAGCCCGAACCCGGCCGATTCCTGCTATTGATGAAAATGCAACAATAATCGATCTCAAACCGGGCAGTTACGATACACTCAAGACAAACAACGGGACTAAAAACAATCCAATGGTATATCGGTGTAGTAAAGGCATTGCCACCTTTTCACACATCGACATGCTTCATAGGAAATGGGTATATATAGATGGTCTTCATATTGAAAACCTGAAAAAGAAAGGACGTGGTATCAAAATGAATGGAGCGGAAAATTGCATGGTTAAGAATTGTACTATTAATGCGATTTATGGCATCGTAGCCTATCTCCCGGGTGCTAAAAACTGTTATATATGCGATAATATCATTACAGGGATTTCAGTATGGACCAATGAAGCGATGGGAGCACATGGAAAAAATATCGGGGAAGGAATAGAGATTACAGGTCCGGGAAATGTGATTTGTTACAATAAAGTTACCGGATTCAGGGATTGCATATCTACCATGGAGGATCAATGGGCAGTAGATCAAACTTGTATCGATATCTATAACAATGATATCTATGGAGGAGCTGATGATGGGATTGAGGCAGATTTTTGTTTTTCCAATTGTCGAATTTTCCGGAACCGATTGACTAACTGTTATGTAGGACTTAGCTCCCAACCAGGACTGGGCGGACCTACTTATTTCATTAGAAATGCAATGTATAACATGGTTCATGCCGCCTTCAAGTTGAAGCGTTTCAGCCAGGGAGATGTAGTGATACATAATACTGTTATTAAGGTGGGAACGGGATTAGGTGGAAATTCTAAAATGGATCATGCTTTCTTTCGGAACAATCTAGCAATTGGTGGTCCTACGGGAGGTATAAACTGGGGTGATTTCGGGGCGGGGAATCCTTATGCAGCCGATATAATCGATCCCGGTGATCATAGTGATTTCGATTATGACGCAATAGGTGTTTACAATACCCCTTATATTGCCAGAATCGGGAATAAACCATTTACAGATATTGAATCAAACGGTATCGAAAGACTGGTTCTAGCAGAAGTGTTTCCAAATATTGATTTTCCAATTCCACCTATTCCAGAGCGAAAAGTTCCCGATTTGCGACCCTCTTTTAATTCCGTAGTAGTAGATATGGCGATTTGGATTCCTAATATTAATGACATCTATCAAGGAAAAGCACCTGATTGTGGAGCATATGAAGCCGGCCAGAAACTACCACATTATGGTCCCAGGAAGTCAACGCATTAACTGAAACAGAAATAGCACCTTGACAAATTTGATATATGATTCATGTGCCATTACCTTTGATAAAGGATGGATTTCCAATATCACGGGATATTTACTAATTTCCAATATCTTTTTCACCTGGTAACGGATACTATAATGTTTAGATTAAGAATATTTATTCTCTCAATTTTCATATTATTCTATTCCTCGTGTAATAAATACACAAGGACAGATAAGTATGATATTGTTGTTTATGGAGGCACATCAGCAGGTGTGATAGCTGCTTATTCTGCCACAATGCTAGGTAAGAATGTTTTACTAGTTGAACCCGGTTATCGATTAGGTGGACTTTCTTCAGGAGGACTTGGACAAACAGATATTGGTAATAAGCACGCTGTAACCGGACTATCCAGAAATTTCTATCGAAGGGTTGGCAAACATTATGGGAAATTGGAAAATTGGTACTTTGAACCCAAAGTTGCGCTGAATGTTTTCAACACGTTCATTGCTGAAGCTGGTGTACCGGTAGAATTTGGCAAAAGGATAACAAAAGTTGATGTGAAAAACGGGATCATAAAAAAGATCTATCTCGAAGATAGTAAAGATCCTGATGGAGCTACAGGAATAACCGTCTCAGCTGAAATGTTTATCGATTGTTCATATGAGGGTGATCTAATGGCGAAAGCTGGGATAAGTTATACAATTGGACGTGAGGCAAATAACAAATACTCAGAAACCTATAATGGTGTACAATTAAGCGAATACCATCAGTTCGATGTGGATATTGATCCCTACATAGTTCCAGGGGATCCTGCAAGTGGACTTGTATGGGGGATCAGTCCGGATGAGTTACAACCCACGGGATCTGGCGATCAAATGGTTCAGGCATATAATTTCAGGATATGTTTAACAGATAATCCGGATAATCTCATTCCTATAACAAAACCGGAAAATTATAATATTGAAAGATTTGAATTGCTGGCAAGACTTATTAATGCACAACCAGATAGGATCCGCCTAAATGATTATTTCATATGGAGTATGATGCCAAACAGTAAAACAGATATTAATAATAGAGGGGCTTTTTCAACAGATATGATCGGGATGAATTATACCTATCCGGAAGGAAGTTATGAAGAGAGAAAAAGGATTATTAATGATCATGTTGATTACACAAAAGGACTACTATTTTTCCTGGGAAATGATTCTCGGGTACCTGATACACTGAGACAACAAATGCAGCAGTGGGGATATCCGGCTGACGAATATGTTGAGACCGGGTACTGGACACCTCAGTTGTATATCCGTGAGGCAAGAAGAATGCTAGGTGCGTATGTAATGACAGAACACCATTGTACGGGCGACAGTGTGGTTAGTGATCCGATTGGGCTGGCTGCATATACTATGGATAGTCACAATTGTCAAAGGATTGTTATAAATGGAGTCGTAAAAAATGAAGGGGATGTCGAGATTGGAGGCTTTCCTCCCTACCCGATCAGTTACAGATCGTTACTACCGAAAAAGAATGAATGCACAAACCTGATCGTACCCGTGTGTCTATCTGCCAGTCATATAGCATTCGGTTCCATAAGAATGGAACCTGTTTTTATGGTGTTGGGACAGGTATCAGGCATTGCGGCAACTATGGCTATTGATAATGGTATATCATTACATAATATAGACTACAATGAAATAAATGCTGAATACGGAAGCAATCCTTTACTTGATGGCACTCCATCTGATATAATAGTTGACAATGAAGATGAAGGATTTACATTGAGTGGAGACTGGACAAGGGAAAAGCATTTTATGAGAAATTTCAGGAATTCACTTGAGATATGTAATGATGGTAGTGGAAAGGCAGAGATTACTTTGAAAACAATCAAGGAAGGATTATATGATGCTTATTTCTATTGCCCTTTATATAGCTGGACCAGTGACAGACCTGGAAATCATCCTGAAATGATCAAATTCAATATAAGTTCAAGCGAATTTGATGGGGAAGTAGAAATTAGCTATAAAGGATCACTGAATAACTGGGCAAAAATTGGCCAATATGAACTCGGGAATGAGGAAGAAATTACTTTTACCCTTTCTGCCATAGAATCGAACACTCCACTCATCGCTGACGCCCTGATGCTCATCCCTGTCTCAAATTAAAATCATCCTCTGTGGATCTTTGTGTAACAGCAGGATTATTACATGAAGAAACACAATGAATTGACAAAGAACCACCAAGAACAAACTCAAAAAGCCCATAATAA
>JBHOSY010000083.1:0-19768 GCA_042584165.1 Bacteroidota bacterium
GGATTGAATGTGATGGTTTACCACGATTATTATGCCATTGGGCATCAAAGCGGGATAACTATCATACAAAATGGAGAACGGGTGGCTGCTAACGGAGATATCCGGTTGACACCTAATCAACGACCACATCCGCAAAATGGTAAAAGGGAAGTTGATAAGGCAAATAATGAAATAAGTGTTGATGTCATGTACGGTGACTCCCTCAGACAGAAATATACTGATCTGAGGAATCCTTATCCGGACCTGGATATCAAATGCACAGTCAGAGTCAAAGCGGAAGGAAAATCATTCCGCATCATCGTAGATACAGACAGGGCAGTACCTGCAGAGTATGCAGACAGGCTGGGATTCCATCTTGAACTGTTCCCTGGCCATTTCTTTGATAAGACATGGTATATGGATGATACACCGGGTATCTTTTCGCGTCAGCCAAACGGGCCGGTATATGCCACTGAAAAAGAAAGTGAAGTAAATATGAAACCTATGGCAGTAGGTAAACGATTGGTGGTTCTGCCTGATTATGAGGATTGGAAAATAACAATTGAAGCTGTTCAGGGAAAATTGGAACTTGTGGATGGACGTTCAATGCGCAATAACGGTTGGTTTTATGTCAGATCTCCGCTTCAAAGCGGTGTTGTTAAAAATGTGGTTGAATGGCTGGTGACTCCTTCTATTAAGCCTGACTATGTATATACGCCAGTCCTCCAGGTTTCTCAGGTGGGTTATCGGATTAATCAGAAGAAAGTAACGGTGATTGAACTGGACAACAGAGTAACTGATCCTGCCGATGTATCCCTGTTAAGAATCAGTGAAAACGGTGGATTTGAGACTGTTAAAACCGGGAAGCCTGTGATGTGGGGAAAGTTCATGCGATACAACTATGCCCAATTCGATTTCACAGATGTTGTTAAAACAGGCATGTATAAATTGAAATATGAAAATGTGATCTCAGATCCCTTCATGATCCATGATGATGTGTATAAAAGACATATCTGGCAACCTACATTGGAATATTATCTCCCGGTTCAGATGTGTCATATGCGTATAAATGATCGCTATAAGGTCTGGCATGGACTATGTCATGACGATGATGCTTTAATGGCACCCATCAATCACATTCATTTTGATAGCTACAGGCAGGGACCTTCTACATTTACTGAATTCAAATCAGGCGACCCTGTTCCGGGATTAAATGTGGGCGGATGGCATGATGCCGGAGATTATGATTTGCGGGTGGAATCCCAGGCCAATACTACCAGGATGCTGGCCTATTGCCATGAATTATTTAATATAAAATATGATGAAACAACAGTAGATCAGGAAAATAAAGTAGTTGAAATTCACCGGCCTGATGGCAAGGATGATATCCTTCAGCAAATCGAACATGGGGCATTAACGGTTGTTGGTGGTTATAAAGCATTGGGCCGGCTCTATCGGGGAATCATCTGTCCAACCGGGCGGCAGTATTCTTTGCTGGGCGATGGATCTGTCATGTCGGATAATTTATTTTACGATGCTTCACTTGATTCCGGGGAAGTTGGTACAGGTGTATCTGGCATCATGGATGACCGCTGGGTATTTACGGAAGAAAATCCACGCCGGGAACTTCAGGTAGCTGCCGCATTAGCCACTACTTTTAGAAGTCTGAAAGGTTACAATGATGCCCTCGCAAATGATTGTATTGAAATTGCTAAAGCGTTATGGGAGCAACACAAAGATTCAGACCGACCTGCTTTACTGGTTGATCCCACGGTCGAATTATTTCTGTCAACAGGTGATAAAAAGTACATGGACTTTATTCTGGATAATAAGGATATTATCAAAGAGTCACTTCGTTGGTCAGCGCCGGCCCTTGCCAGGATTGCTCCTCATATAAAAGATAAAAAGTTTATGAAAGACTTACGTGCCGAACTTGCCGAGTATTCGAAGAGTATAGATGAATTGGTCAATGAAACACCATATGGTGTAAGTTACAGACCCCGGGTATGGGGTGCCGGATGGACTATACAGAGATTTGGCGTAAATCAATACTTTTTACATAAAGGATTCCCAGATATTTTCCCGGCTGATCCTGTTTTCAATGCAATGAATTTTGTGTTGGGTGTACACCCGGGAAATAACACAGCCTCCTTTGTTTCAGGTGTGGGATCGCGATCTCTGCTGGTAGCATATGGTGTTAACAGGGATGAATGGTCCTATATTCCGGGAGGATCCGCTTCAGGTACAGCTCTAGTCAGGCCTGACTTACCTGAGCTTAAGATTTGGCCGTATTTCTGGCACCAGACTGAATATGTGATGGGAGGAGGAGCTTTAAACTATTTGTTTTTAGTATTGGCGTGTGATGATATGCTAGAGGAAAACTAAATGTTATAGGGATGCCATCGCTATCAGAGAAAACATATTTTAGAGGTGGCATCCCTTTTTCGAATTTATACGCATCTTATCTGAAATCTATGTAAACTTAGATGCTCTATTTTCAGTTTATGAAATATATACTGGCTTTAACATTAACTTTTTGCCTCCATCTGTATAATCATAGCTATTGTCAGGAAAAAACAGATAACAAGTCCATTATCCTGGAAATCACAAATCTTCGATCTGAAACCGGTCAGATTGGTTTATCCATTTATAATTCTAAGGAAGGATTTCCAAAAGAGGAATCCCGTATATACAGGAAGGTGATAATATATGAATGGGAAGGCGGGACAGCTCGGACAATAATTGAAGACCTCCCTTATGGAGAATATGCAATTTGCTTATGGCATGATGAAAATCGTGATAATGATATGAATTATTCCTTCTTTGGTATTCCCAAAGAAGGATATTGCTTTTCGAATAATGTGAAACCAACTCTTCGTGCACCAAAATGGGAAGAGGCAAAATTCACATTTTCCAGAGAAACCGTCATTCAGGAAATCGAGATGAAATACTGGTAATGAGGACGCCATCTCTTTCAGAGATAATGCATTTTGGAGATGAAATCCTTTTTATCCCCTTAAAATCAGTGTACCATTTTTCCAATAGTATACCCAGAGAAGCCATCTCTAACTGAGATAATGTATTTTAGAGATGGCATCTCTTTTTTAACTTTGTAATTATATTCAGAACATATGTATAAACGAAAACTCAAATCATTCTTCCCGGTTGGATCAAAAGTATCCGCTGGATTGATCCTGATCATCGGAGTGATGGCGATTTATTATGGTTCAAAGGGAGACATGGGGTATCTGTTTATAGGACTGGGAATTTCTCTGATATCGATTTTTATGATAACTGCTGAAAGAGGGATTATTATTGATTTTGAAATAAAGAAATACAAAAATTACTGGGGCTTGCTGGGATTGAAATTCGGATCTTGGAAATCCCTTCCTGAAGTTGAAGACGTGGTTTTCACCAAATATAAAGAGGGAACATCATATCACCGTCAGGGATCGGCGTCTATTCTCAGGGGAAAGGAGAGGCATTGTGCTTATCTGATGTACCATGACTCCAGGAGAAAAATCCTGGCTTCTGTTGCAGACCAATTCAGGGCTGAAGAGGACGCAAGATATCTTGCAGATCAGCTTGAAGTCCCTATCGAATAACAACATGAAATGTGCGATTTATGATGTCGATTCAACCAACCTTGAACTCAGAACTTCGAACCCGGAACTTTGAACCTTGAACATTCAACACAACTAGCTTGGTGATTTATATCTGAATTTATTTACTTTGCAGGGCAAAAATCTGGAAAAAAATGGCTGAAGTAGCAACTGACACAAAGAATAAACATCAGGAGAAAATACAAAACGTATTTGATGAAGTGGCCAAAATTGTGGTTGGCCAGGAATATATGGTTAACCGGTTGTTAGTTGGTTTATTTACAAATGGACATATTTTACTGGAAGGAGTTCCCGGTTTAGCAAAAACCCTTACAGTAAATACCCTTGCAAGAGTATTGCACCTGGATTTCCATAGGATTCAATTTACACCTGATCTGCTTCCTTCAGACCTGATAGGCACCATGATATACAACCAGCAGAAATCAGAATTTGAAGTGAAGAAGGGTCCCATATTTGCCAACATGATCCTTGCTGATGAAGTAAACCGTTCCCCTGCGAAGGTGCAATCTGCACTCCTGGAATCAATGCAGGAAAAGCAGGTAACAATTGGTGAAACAACCTTTAAAATTGACAGGCCATTTCTGGTTATGGCTACTCAGAATCCAATCGACCAGGAAGGAACCTATCCACTTCCCGAAGCACAGGTTGACCGATTCATGATGAAGGTATATGTAGATTATCCTTCAAAAGATGAGGAAATGGAGATCATGCGAAGAATGGCCAACCTGAGTTTTGATGACAAAGTGGATACCATTCTCAGTAAAAAAGACATATTTACCATAAGGGATGAGATCAACCAGGTACGTATTTCAGAATCTCTGGAAAAGTACATCATTGAACTGGTTTTTGCTACCAGGGATCCCAGTGATTATGGCTTGAAGGAAGAGGCAGGCTATATTCAATTCGGGGCTTCTCCAAGAGCAAGTATCTATCTTAACCAGGCATCCCGGGCGATGGCCTTTCTCGATGAAAGAGAATATGTGCTTCCTGAAGATATCAAAGACGTAGCAATGGACATTCTGAACCACAGGATGATCCTGAATTACGAAGCGGAAGCCGATGGAGTAGGTACAAGAGATATCATTGAAAAGATCCTAACTAAAGTTCCGATCACAAAATAGCCTGCAAATATTCTTTATTGGTACAAATTATAAACCTGTACCATATTTATATCGCTCTTCATAGTTCTTTTAAATCACAGATATTATTACTAAATAGGATCGGTTCAACCTATTAGGAACGGATTATTTTTAGGGTGAGCATATTGAACGTGCAATGTAAACTCATTGAAAAGAAATCAAGAGGGAAATTCAATGATACCTTTCAGAATATCATATCTGATCAGTCTGATTTTTTTTACTAATATGTTTTCTGGATATGCGCAATATCCGGTAATCAATGAATTACTTGCATCCAACGCCACAATAAACAGAGACGCGGATTATGCCAGCTATTCTGATTGGATTGAACTATATAATCCGGGGTATCAGACCATCGGTCTATCAGGATTTTTCTTAACGGATGATTTGAATGATACAACCAAATGGGTGTTCCCTCCGGGGATAACGATAGGCCCTGAGGGATATTTGCTTGTCTGGGCCGACGGAAAAGACAGTATTAATTTTGCCATTCATACGAACTTTAACCTGCAAAAAGAGGGTGAAGGAATTTATCTTTTCAATGCTTCCCGGGCATTGATCGATAGTGTGATTTATTCAGATCAAAAAGCAGATATATCCTATGGCAGACAACCAGATGGAAGTGAAGAATGGGTTTTATTCAGTATCCCTACACCTGGAGATAGTAATAATACAGAAATATATAAACAAGCCATACCACCTGATTTTTCTTTGGAAGGCGGGTTTTTTACGGAAGATCAGATTTTGGAATTTTTTATGGAAGAAGAAAATGCAATTATCAGGTATACTTTGAATGGTAGTGAGCCGGATGAAACCTCTACGATATACACTGGTCCAATATCACTAAAAAATCGATTGGGTGACCCTAACATTATTTCTGAAATATCTACAAATGCAGATCCCTATCTTTGGTTACCTGGCTGGATACCGCCTGCGGGGGAAGTCTTTAAAGCCACGACAGTCAGAGCGAGGGTATTTAAAGACGGGTATTTGCCAAGTGATATCATTACAAATACATATTTTATTGATAAGGATATTCATAACCGGTATCCCACGATTCCGATAATATCCATTGTTACAGATTATGATCATCTGTTTAATGATACAACGGGTATTTACGTACCGGGAATTACACATGTACCAGGAAATAACGGAAGTGGGAATTACTTTCAGGATTGGGAAAGACCTGCCCATATAGAATTCTTTGAAGTCGGTGGCGAATTGGGATTTGCTCAGGATGTCGGGATTCGCATTCAGGGAGGTACTTCACCGGCAAGTCCTCAAAAAGGATTGCATGTTATTGCAAGGAGTGAATATGGTAAAAACAGGATAGATTATCCCATCTTCAGCGCAAGTAATTCAAAAGCAAACCAGCTTACTGAATATAAACGATTGATTATCCGGGCCTGGGGCAGTTTGATTACAGGTAATATTTTCAATGATGCTTATGCACACCGGTTGATGGAAAACAGTGATCTGGATATTCAGGCGTACCGGCCTGCCGTCGTTTTTATTAATGGTGAATACTGGGGCCTTCATGAATTGAGGGAAGCGAATAAAAATTCATGGTATTATCAGTATCACTATGATATTAACAGGGACGATCCCGGATTTGATATTTTAGTTCATGGAATCCGAAATGGGGCTCCATACGCATGGGTAGACGAGGGTGATAATAAACATTGGGATGAAATAAAGAGCTTTATTAATACGCAGGATTTAAGTCTGGAAGAGAATTATGAATATATAAAATCAATGATGGATATCGATAATTTCATCGCCTATATGGGTCATTGTATTTATGTAGGGAAATGGGATTGGCCAAATAACAATGAAGCAAGCTGGCGCCCCAGAACGGAAGACGGCAGATGGCGATGGGTACAATTTGATATGGAAACCGGATTTGGTGTGGCAACAGGCTTGGGACCAATTTATCAAATGCTTGGTGTAGAATTGAATATGATCAAACATGTGATAGATGGTGTAGAGATCCCCAATTTTGGAACCTACGGGCCCCAACCTTTATTAGTCAAATTGCTCGAAAACTATGAATTCAAGGTAGCTTTTATCAACTGGTTTGGTGAACACCTTAATAATGAATTTTCTCCAGAAGTGACCAATAATATTTTGAATGAGATGATTGCCGAACTTTCACCCTACGTGGAAGAGTACCGTAACAGATGGCCATTTATTGCCGATTTAAATGCTACGGTGGAAGAGATCAGGAGTTTTAACAGACAACGACCTGAAATAGTTAATAATCATATTAAAGAATATTTTAATACGGATGATAACCTCCAGTTAGCGGAAAGTCAACTTTTTCAGAATTATCCGAATCCTTTCAATAACAGCACATCCATCAGGTATCAATTGCCATTAAAGGGTACCATAAAAATCCGGATCATTGACCTGAATGGGAAGGAATTAATTTCATATTCCAGATATCATGATAATCCCGGTATTTATTCATTCTATGTAAATGTGGAAAAATATCGAAGCGGGATGTATTATTATATATTCGAAGCGGAGAATTTTACAGATCGGAAGAAAATGATGATTTTAAAATAGAATGGTTACCATTTTATGTTTTTTATTGAACAAAACAGATAGTTCAGTATTTTACTAATATGACTAAAAACATATTGATAACGGGTGGTACAGGAATGATCGGATCGGCATTGTCAATTGTGCTTCAAAATGAGCATTATAATATTTCTTTACTTAGCAGAGGTAAGGAAAATATTCATACGGACAACATCTATACCTGGGATCCTGCCAATATGGAAATTGATGAAGATGTTTTAAAGAAACAGCATGTAATTGTGCACCTGGCGGGAGCGGGCGTTGGGAATAAACGATGGACTTCATCCCGGAAAAAATTAATAATGGAAAGTCGTAAAAAATCTACTGATTTATTAAGGGATAGTTTAACAAGAACCGATCATTCAGTGAAGACATTTATTTCAGCTTCAGCTATAGGTGTATATGGATATGATACAGGTTCAATTCTGGTGGATGAAGAAAGAGTAAAACCCGGAGATGATTTCCTCGCTGTGGTTGCAAAAGAATGGGAATCCTCAGTAGATAAAATAAGTGAACTTGGAATTCGCCTCGTAAAAATCCGGATAGGGGTTGTACTTAGTGAAAATGGAGGAGCATTGCCTAAACTAGTTACTCCGATAAAATATTGGATTGGCGCTCCACTGGGCAGCGGGGATCAATACGTCAGTTGGATCCATTTGGATGATCTTTGTGGCATCTTTCTTAAAGCCATTCAGAATGAATCTATGGATGGTGTTTATAATGCTGTTGCACCTAATCCGGTTTCTAATAAGGAATTAGTAAGGTCAATAGCTGATAAATTGAACAAACCTGTATTGTTTCCAAATATACCTGGATTTACATTACGGTTAATCTTAGGTGAAATGGCATCAATGGTTTTGGGAGGCAATCGCGTTTCATCAAAAAAAATCGAATCCGCCGGATACGATTTTCAGTATAAGTATATTGAAGAAGCTTTGAACGATTTACTATAGATCATGAAAAACAAGAACATGAAAGACAAGAAAGCAGATATTAAATCTCCGCTTATTGAAAAAAGAAAGAAAAAGCACCGTAAAGGATTACGGGAAGAAGAAAAGAAAATTAAAAGCGCTTTTCAGGACAAGGATTGGGCTGAGATAAAAAGTTCTGATTCCTGGGCAATTTTTAAGGTGATGTCAGAATTTGTGGAGGGTTTTGAGAAACTTGCCAAGATCGGACCATGCATATCAATATTTGGTTCCGCACGGACTCCTGAGAATAATAAATATTATATGATGGCCCAGGAAATAGCCGAGATGCTTGTCAGTAACGGTTATGGAGTGATTACCGGAGGAGGTCCAGGTATCATGGAAGCAGGGAACCGGGGGGCAAGCGAAGCTGGTGGGAGATCTGTAGGACTCAATATCCGCCTGCCATTTGAACAACACCCTAATATTTACATTGACCCGGACAAAAATATTGACTTCGACTATTTTTTTGTAAGAAAGGTTATGTTTGTAAGATATAGCCAGGGCTTTATCGGGATGCCTGGTGGATTTGGAACGCTTGATGAGATATTCGAAGCAATGACACTGATACAAACCAATAAGATCGGGAAGTTTCCAATCGTACTTGTGGGGAAAGAATATTGGGCAGGATTAATAGACTGGTTGAAGAATGTAGTATTCGATATTGAGAAGAATATCAGCGAAGAAGATTTCGACCTGTTTCACTTTGTGGATACTGCTGAAGAAGCTGTGGGTATTATAAATGATTTTTATGCGAAGTATATGTTATCACCGAATTTCTAATGAAGGATAAAAAATTCTATTTATTTATTGCAATCATATTGACCTTGCTGATGGGTTATTTCTTTTCGGTAAAAAATACTGAATCAGAGAAACTACCTCAGGAGATTGAAAGCATAAAAGATACTAATGGGATTATTCTAAAAGAAATCCCAACGGATCTTGCTTTTGCAGGTGAACGCGTGCCAATTGAGGATATTGATATCAGGGAGAGATATGATCGTGAAATTATCATTAATACTCATTTTCATTCTAACACAATATTGTTGTTGAAAAAAGCCAACCGGTGGATGCCGATAATATCCGAGGTGGTTCGTGGCAACAATCTACCAGATGATTTCGCGTTTCTTCCTTTTATTGAGGGAGGATTGACCAACGACAAGTCCCCAAAAGGGGCAGTTGGATTCTGGCAACTTCTTGCAGGTACTGCCCGGGAGCTTGGGCTTGAAGTAAACAACGAGGTAGACGAGCGTTATGATCCTGTAAAATCTACTGAAGTGGCATCTAAATACCTGATAAATGCAAAAGAAAAGTTTGGTACATGGACCAATGCTGCTGCATCATTCAATGTTGGAATGCGGGGGTTTTCAAGATCCATAGAAAGCCAGCATACATATAATTATTATGATTTGTTGCTGAATGAAGAAACATCCAGGTATATTTTCAGGATTCTTGCAATCAAGGAAATATATCATCATCCCGAAGAATATGGTTTTTCCATATCTGAGGATCAGTTATACCAGGAAGAACCAGTTGAAATTGTTAAAGTTGAGGAAACCATACCTGACCTTGCAAACTATGCATTAGAAAATGGGATTAATTACAAGATATTGAAGAGACATAATCCATGGTTGCGAAAAAATTCATTAACAATCAAAAGCTCAAACAAATTTTACTATCTGAAAGTTCCTGTTCATAAAATTGTAGCAGCTGGATCACAAAATCAGTATGACAGCTCGTATATGGAGCAAAATTGATCACTAAGTAATAATAATCTAATATCTCATTCCTGCGAATGAAAAATGATACCTCCAATCTTCAATTCGATCATGTTGATGCTTCCGGATATGATGCTATAGAGGTATTCGGGGCCCGGGAGCACAACCTGAAAGATATTGATGTAATCCTTCCCCGTAATCAGTTAATCGTCATTACCGGGATCAGTGGGAGTGGAAAATCATCACTGGCATTTGATACGATCTACGCAGAAGGGCAGCGACGGTATATGGAAAGCTTTTCAGCATATGCCCGTTCTTTTATTGGCGAATTAGAACGTCCGGATGTAGACAAGATAAACGGCCTAAGTCCGGTCATATCCATTGAGCAAAAGACCACATCGAGGAATCCACGATCGACAGTAGGAACCATTACTGAGATATATGATTTCCTTCGTCTCCTGTATGCCAGGGCCGGAGTAGCCTACTCTTATTTGAGCGGACAAAAAATGGTCAGGCAAACTGAAGATCAGATTATAAATCAGATTACAGATCAATATGCCGGGCAGAAATTGATTATTATGGCACCTGTTGTAAAGGGCAGAAAGGGCCATTACCGTGAATTGTTTGTTCAGATCAGAAAAAGTGGTTTTACCAAAGCCAGGATAGATGGTGAGTATATGGATCTTGGCCCCAAAATGCAGGTAGACAGGTATAAAACACATGATATAGAAATTGTCATCGACCGTTTAGAGGTTTCTGATAGGGATAAGGATCGTTTGCGTGATTCTGTGGGAATGGCAATGTTCCATGGTAAGGGCATTATTATGTTGATGGATCAGGATAACCAGCTAAATCATTTCTCTAAATATTTGATGGATCCCAGTACAGGACTCAGCTATGATGAACCAGCTCCAAATATCTTCTCTTTCAATTCTCCATATGGTGCCTGCCCCCTGTGTAATGGTCTGGGTGAAATAGAAGAAATTACCAGGGAATCGGTGATCCCTGATGATTCATTAAGTATTACGCGCGGAGGTATAGCACCGTTGGGTGAATACAGGGATATCTGGATATTTAAAAAGATTGATGCAATACTGAAAAGATATAATCACAATTTAAGTACTCCGATAAAGGATTTACATGAAGAAGTTATCAACATCCTTCTTTTTGGTGATGACAATCCGGTGGCGGTGAGTTCAGCGAAATATCCAGGGACTCATTGGCACACAAAATTTGAAGGGATCGTCAGATATCTCGAGGGACAACGGGATTCCGGATCAGAAAATATAAAACGATGGGTTCATGATTTTACGATTGTTAAAAAGTGTCCAGAATGTCAGGGAGCAAGATTAAAGAAAGAGTCCCTGCACTTTATTGTCGACAAGAAAAATATATCTGATCTGGCTGCAATGGATATTCAACATCTTTGGAAATGGTTTAATGGCATTGAGGATAGATTGGATGAAAGACAAAACCGGATTGCTGCGGAGGTGTTGAAAGAGATTCGTAAGAGGATAACTTTTTTATTGAATGTGGGGTTGGGTTATCTGGATTTAAACAGGCCTGTCAAAACCCTGTCTGGAGGAGAATCGCAAAGAATCAGATTGGCTACTCAAATAGGGACTCAATTAGTTGGCGTATTATATATTCTTGATGAACCCAGTATTGGATTGCATCAGCGGGACAATCAACGGCTCATTCAGGCTTTAAAAGAGTTGCGAGATCTCGGAAATACAGTAATTGTTGTGGAACACGACAGAGAAATGATGATGGCCTCTGATTACCTTGTAGATATTGGGCCGGGGCCTGGTTTACATGGAGGGCATATTGTGGCAGAGGGCCCGCCGGTGGAGTTCATAAAAAATGGCTCGCTAACATCAATGTTCCTCAATGGAACAATGAAAATTGATATACCACCTGTCAGGAGGAACGGCAGTGGAGATATAATAGAACTGAAAGGTGCGTGCGGGAATAACCTGAGATCAGTGGATATTCAACTGCCACTTGGCAGGATGGTATGTGTTACCGGTGTTTCCGGCAGCGGTAAATCCACCCTGATTCATGATACATTATTTCCCATTATCAGCAAAAAACTTTATAGATCTCATAAAGAACCATTGCCATATGAGTCGATAAAAGGTCTTGAATCCATTGATAAGGTTATTGAGATTGATCAATCACCTATAGGTCGTACACCTAGATCAAATCCCGCTACATATACCGGTGTATTCTCCCATATACGATCCTTATATGCCCAATTGCCCGAGTCGAAAATTCGTGGCTATAAACCCGGACGCTTTTCATTTAACGTGAAAGGTGGAAGATGCGAAACCTGTGAGGGTGGCGGCATGCGACTGATTGAAATGGATTTTCTCCCTGATGTTTATGTCCATTGTGAAACCTGCAAGGGGAAAAGATATAATCGTGAAACAATGGAAGTTCGTTTTAAAGGGAAATCCATTGCCGATGTGCTTGAAATGACCGTAGAAAATGCCGTTGAATTTTTTGAGAATCAGCCACGGATCCTGAAAGTACTTAAAACGTTGAATGATGTTGGATTAGGATATATTTCACTCGGACAACACGCGACTACCTTATCAGGGGGTGAAGCTCAACGTGTAAAGTTAGCCTCTGAACTCTCGAAAAAAGATACAGGCAGGACACTTTATATTCTGGATGAGCCCACAACCGGGCTTCACTTCCAGGATATCCAGCACCTTATAGATGTTTTGAACCGATTGGTTGATCGTGGAAATACCGTGTTAATCATTGAACACAATATTGATGTTATTAAAGTCTGTGATTATATCATAGACCTCGGACCGGAAGGCGGTGAAGAAGGCGGGGATGTTTTGTTTTCTGGTACACCGGAAGAAATTGTGACTTGCGATAAGAGTTATACTGGAGAATTTCTTAAGAAGGAACTGGCATAAAATCAGAACGCCTCCGGGCGGAGGCGTTCTAAACCAAAACATTAAAATTAAAACCTATCAACCATGAATTGTCTAAACGTGATAATGAATATTAGGGAAAAAAAGTTCCCATTAAATGGGATTTTTTTCAAGAAAAATTCTATCACGCTGAATTTCAGGCATTTGTAAAACAAATATTTTGTAAAATAATTAGTTCAAAGTTGATGGACTTTCCGGGATCAAATCATACTTTATGAGCGAGGATAGCATCAATTCACATCTAATTATAATATGGCATACTCTTAAATTCTTCTCTTGGATCACTCAAAAATTCTATTACCAAGTATAAAATCAGCCAGAAAAGGAATAATAATACCATCAAAATAATTAGGGGAGATACCCTGTTATAAATATTGTATATTGAAATCCGAAAACATGAAGTTTTGGATTATAGGTTAAATAAAACAAGAATATACTGGATCCTCCAGATTAGTGGCTGGTCCATATATGCTATCCTGCTGATATTCTTTTCAGTGTTAGCCGAGAGTCAACCCACCTCATTGATTGTATTCCACATAATCAATGCATTTTATTTTATGTTTTCAACTCACTTATTCCGCAATTACCTGGTTAAAAACCGGTGGCTTAATCAGTTACCGGCGAAGTTGATACCTAAGGTATTGTTAGCTACTTTAATACTGGGGGTAAGCAATTCTGTTTACCAGAAAATACTGGACATAATTCTGACAGATCAAAGCCTGACCTCGGATCAAAGTGTTTTCACAATGCTCGTTTTTATATTCTCTATTTGGGTATTTTATTTGCTCTGGGCATTAATTTATTTTATCTATATCTATTTTGAGAAGATAAATCAAACATTAAAAAATGAAGCCGCCATATATGAAATCGAATTGAACAACCTGAAATCACAACTCAACCCACATTTCATGTTTAATGCTTTAAATAGCATACGAGCATTAATTGATGAGGACCCTCAGAAATCAAAAAGCGCCGTTACCAAACTATCAAATATACTTCGTAATTCATTGGTACAAAACAGACGGAAACTGATTGATTTCAACGACGAATTAAAGACTGTTCTTGATTTTCTTGATCTTGAACTTATCAGGTATGAGGAGCGTTTGCAGGTAGAAGTAGATATTTCACCGGAGGCCCAAAATTATCAGATCCCACCTTTAATGTTACAGACGCTTGTTGAGAATGGGATTAAGCATGGTGTTGCGAATTTAAAGGAAGGAGGGAAGATATCAATATCAGTTAAGCCACATAATTCCCAATTGAAGATAGAAGTACGGAATAGTGGGCAACTTGAAAATGGTGCTGCTGACGGATTGAGTACTGGATATGGTATCGACAATACAAAAAAGAGATTGGATCTAATTTATGGGAATACAGCTTCATTTGTAATTTTGAATGAAGATGATAAAACTGTTTTAACGGAAATTTCAATACCACAGAACATATGAAAGCATTAATTGTAGATGATGAACGATTGGCAAGGAAGGAATTGATGACCTTGTTGGAAATTCATAAAGAAATTGAAATAGTTGGGGAGGCTGTGAATGCAGATGATGCGTTTGAAAAAATACAACAAAAGGACCCGGATCTGTTGTTTCTGGATATTCAGATGCCTGGTAAATCAGGATTTGAACTGTTAGAAATGCTTGATAAGGCTCCACAGGTAATATTTACTACAGCCTATGATGAATATGCACTTAAAGCATTTGAAGTAAATGCCCTGGATTATTTGTTAAAACCAATTCAACCGGATAGACTGACAGAAAGTCTGAGAAAGCTTTCTTCTCTGGAAGAGCTTTCCGATGCCAGAGAACCGGAAGTAGCCGGCGAGAGAAAACTAACCTCAGATGACCAGGTGTTCGTTAAAGATGGTGACAGATGCTGGTTTGTCAAACTCGCTGATGTCAGGTTATTTGAATCAGACGGTAATTATATTAAAGTTTTTTTTGACACCTTTCGACCAATGATACATAAGTCACTGAATGCATTGGAACAAAAACTCGACGACAGAACATTTTTCAGGGCTAGTAGAAAGCATATCATCAACCTGAAATGGGTTGAAAGGATTGAACCCTGGTTCAATGGTGGATTGATGGTTCAGTTGAAAGGAGGTAACAAAATTGAAGTGAGCAGACGACAGTCTTCCAAGTTTAAAGATAAGATGAGTCTGTAAGGATTATCTTTCCAGTGTTTGGAAATAATATAATTCTGTTGCGAAAATTATATCTCTCGTATCTTTTATGTTACATTTCTGGATACCCGGATTGGGGAAAATCTTTTTTATGTCACCTTTATCGGTCCTTACTACAACAGGCATATTAAAATCTTCAACCACATTTGACCAATTGTATTTTAAAATGATCCCATTCCTCTTCCTGTTAATTTTATAATTTAATATTGGAACCAATGTAGTTTCCAAATATTGCTTGAAGATTGGCAGTAGATCATGTTCTGTCCTGTTATTCACAAAATTGATAATGTCATCAGAATTCACATTACTGTATCTATATCTGTTATATAGATCGAATAAAATAGTAAACCATAAACTGTCATCTTCAATTGTATTTCTGATAGAGTGAAGCATCCAGGATCCCTTATAGTACATATCGGCATCCTGCCATTTATTGAAGTTTACACCAAGCGGACCTATTATGGAGATATTATTTGAAATATATTGTTTCTGTGTTTCTAAATAAGCAACTGATGTTTCAAAATCATGATGGTATTCAAGATATAATGCCTCCATATAGGTGGCAAAAGCCTCGTGTATCCATAATTCAGCATGGTCTGAACAGGAAACACTGTTTCCGAAATACTCATGAGCGCTTTCGTGAATAATGATAAAATCAAAGCCAAAGGCATTATTTTCGTATTCATTTCCATAAGCGATTGCACTTTGATGTTCCATGCCCCAGTATGGTACTTCAATTAATTTATAACTGTCCTTCCAGAAAGGAAATGGACCTAGATAGTATTCAAAACTTTCAAGCATTCCCTTCACTTGATTGAAATGTGCTTTTGCTTTTTTGAAATTATAGTCCAACACGTAATAATCAAGATCCAGGTTGTCTCTACCATTATTATATGCATCTGTAAATCGCATATAGTGGGCGAGGTTCAATGACACATTATAGTTGTTGATAGGATAACCTACGAACCATGACCATTTTGTTTTACCATAACCAATTTCTTTTTTACTCCGTAATCTGCCATTGGAAATTGCTGATAATATAGAAGGAGCAATACAATGGATGGACATGCTATCTGGTTCGTCGGATAGATGATCTTTATTTGGCCACCACGAACTTGCTCCCAAACCCTCGCATGCTATACCGATCCAATCTCTGCCAATTGAGTCCTTATGCCAGATAAATCCACCATCCCATGGTGGATGCGATGCTTCTATGGGAGTGCCATGATAAAAAACTGTGATCTTAACAAGGCTGCCTTTCTTAATTAACTTGGGAAATTGTATAAAAAATGCATTTCCTTCTCTTTCATATCGGAGCAGCTGATCCTTGTAATGAACCGAATCTATATTCAGAATTGAAAAGAGATCCAATTGAATTTTATATAAATCTGTTCCAGCTTTAAAATATATTTGATTTTGACCTTGAATAGATTTGTGTTCAGGATCTATTTCAACTGTAAGATCATAAAAATACACATCAAAATTGGATCGGAATTCATTCAATGTACCTCTGAGAGAATCCTGTCTGGTAAATGTCCATTGACCGTAGGAAGTCAGGGAAGGTCCGATTAGAATTAAATATATAAATAATGATCTCATTGAGATGATGAACCGATCAGCTTCTGACCAGTTGGATCAATTCCTCTTCAACTTCCCAATCCTTGGCAAGGCGTAACATAGCGGTGGCTTCCATTTCTGTAATATAGCCTTTTTGATTATTGGCTTTCCATACCTGATCGAGGTAATCAAGGCGCAAAGGTTTTTCGTAAACTCCAACTGTTTTATTCAGAAATTCACGGGCTCGTTCAAACGCAGTAATATAATCCTGGGAAATGAAGTTCATCGCCCACTTCAACTCTTCCTGCGCATCAATTTTTTTTGCAGCTTCATCGAGTAGCTTCTGCTCATCCTCATCTAATCCATGATAATGGAAGATGACGGCTTTTAGCAGAAGGAACGCCCTTTTTTCTTCACTTGTCATAGAATGGCGGTTGCCGTAAATATAATACAATTAATATGAAAGTAACGAGATTTCACCCAAACAAAGAATGTTTTTGCAGAATAACATGATTGAAGGAAAATCAAATATTACTTTTTCAAGGAATTTTAGTCAATAAATAAGTCTGAAGCAATGGAGTCTGCAAGCAGTTTGCCTTTATTAGTTAACCTTAGAATTGAAGGATCATTTGAAATCCAACCATTCTCTTTAAGGAATTCCACTTTACTTCTTTTCAGCTCTAACAGGCTGAACGAAAATTTCTTCTCAAATAGTGCCAGATTGATACCCCATTTAGTTCTTAAGTTTGTTAAAATATATTCATTGGTTAGTTCTTCTTTCGATAGATCGATCATTTCGAAAGGAATAGTATCTTCCCTGAGACTTTGAATATAGCGTGCATTGTTTTTTATATTGAATTGCCTCGATTGCTGATTAAACGAATGTGCACCTGGACCGATTCCAAGGTAGGACTTCCCGGTCCAGTAGTTAATGTTGTGTTTCGATTCCCAGCCTTGTCTTGAAAAATTTGAAATTTCATAGTGAATATAGTTATCAGCTTCAAGGCGGTTAATAAGGATTTCATATTGTTTTGCTGATTCCTCTTCCCCGGTTTTATGGATTTTGCCTTTTTTGAGCCAGTTGCCAAAAACTGTGCTGGTTTCAATAGTCAGGTTATATATCGAAATATGTTCCGGGTTTAAATTTATTGCCTGAGTGAGATCATCATTTAATATATTAGAAGAATCTGGGTGTACAGCAAAAATCAGATCTATGTTAATATTATTAAATCCTACATTTCGGGCTGTATCATATGCCTCAATTGCCATTCGGCTGTTATGAACCCGATGCAGGTATTGTAACGTCTTCTCATGAAATGATTGAATCCCGATACTAAGCCTGTTAAATCCCATTTCAAAAAGATCTGCTGTTTTTACGGGGTCAAGATCATCCGGATTTGCCTCAATTGTAACCTCGGGATCATCAGTCACATTATATTGTTTTTGAACTGATGTCAGCATCTTTGCAAGCTCTTTACTATCTAATATGGATGGGGTACCTCCTCCGAAATAGATTGTCTCAATTGATTCCCCGTTTAGGTAACCTGTTTCCAGAGAAATTTCATTTAAAAGACATTCGCAATAATCTGAAGTTAATGAGAGATTGGTGCTGAAGTGGAAATCACAGTAATAGCATGCTTGTTTGCAAAACGGTACATGAATGTATATTCCAGCCAATTTGAATATTTTTAAGGTAAATTTAGAGATTAATTTGGTAGCCAAGATATTCATTTTCACTGGTCTGTTTTTATTCCCGCTCTTTTCTTGTTCTCAATATGCGGACAATTTTATGATATCCTTATCTGATCAAAGCAGGGATGTTATTGATGAACTTAATCTGGCATCCGAGATTACAGATATCAGTAATACCAGAGAACTACGTGTTTTCATGAATAATTTGTACGATCGTGGTTATCTCCTGGCATCTTATGACACCCACCCTGTAAATGATTCTGCTACCCTTGTCAGATTAGAGACCGGTCAAGCATTTCACTGGATAAGGCTTAATCATGGCAACATGACAAACGATTTCAGCAGACAGGTTGGAATTCATTTGGAACAGTATGACGATAGAGAAGTCAGTTATTCCGAAGTATCCACATTGTTTAGCAAAATCCTTGATTACACTGAAAATACTGGTTATCCATTTGCTACTATGCGATTGGATGCAATCAATATTGATATAATGAGAAAAACCCTGACGGCAAGTCTGAATTATATACCAGGTCCATATATAATTTTCGATTCATTGATTGTTGAAAACACCAGAACCAAAACATCGTTTCTGATGGCATATTTGGGATTCAGGAAAGGAGAATCTTATAATCAGGAAAAGATTAGTATGATTGGTCAAAAAATTTCCAGGTTGAAATACCTTGAATTAACTGAACCTCCAAAAATAAATTTTAAGGATAGCACCTATGCTATAATCATATCTCTGCAGGATAGGTCTTCCAACAATTTTAATGGCGTGGTTGGATTATTCCCAAATGAGAATGAAAGTGGCAAGATGCTGATTACTGGAATGGTATATCTTGGATTGAAAAATTTATTCAACAGTGGAAAAGAGTTCGAATTTGATTGGAACAAACCCAACATTCAAACACAGGAATTGATCATTGATTATACCCATCCAAATCTATTCAGATCATCTATCGGCATGTCATTGATTTTTGATTTATTTAAACAGGATTCGACATTTCTTAACAGAGGAGGAAGTCTGGAATTTGATTTTCAAGGAATCAACAAGGGATCTTTCGGTATTCAAGCTTCATTACAGGCTTCGGAGATATTAAATAGTAGTCAGCTGGAAAGCCAGGATCGATTTGCTGACTATAATATCACCTATTACGGACTGAATTATGAAATTTCTGATTATGATGATTGGATACTACCTCGGAAAGGATGGGACTTATACTGTCATTTTAATATTGGATCTAAAAGTGTGGAATCGGGTACAAATAGCAATAATGATATTAATTCGTCAGCGGGAAACCTGCAGTCAACTTTTTTATTCTCTGTTGGGAGATTTTTTCCAATAAAGAAAAGATCTACCATTC
>JBHOSY010000084.1:0-19727 GCA_042584165.1 Bacteroidota bacterium
GGCTGTTGCCTGGGCAAAAACAACACGGAAACTTGAATGTCAGATGGTTGCATGGAGCGATTGCCCGCAATTTGAGGGCAACCTATGAAGTGTTACTCGTACCTGTCAAGACCACCTTCAAAGGTTATGAGCACATGGTATTTGATGACCCATCAAAAGAATTTTTCACAGAATCCCAACCCTGTTATGAAGGTAAATTGGATGAAGAGGGGAATGCCCGGATATCATTTGTATTGAAGACCGAAGATGATCCTCCCGGTATGCTAAATGCGATATTCAGGGGTAAAGTATTCGAGGAGAGTGGTGATTTCAGTATTGACAAGACCATCATACCTTATGTGCCATATAAAAGTTTCGTGGGGCTGCAAATACCAGAAGGTGATAAGCGAGGTATGCTTGTTACAGACGAGGACCATAGTGTAGGCATTGCTACCCTTAATTCAAAAGGAGAGCCAATTACCATGGAATCCATTGAAGTGAAGTTGTATAAGCTGAGATGGCGATGGTGGTGGGACAACACCTGGGAGAGTTCAAGTAATTATACAAGCCAGTATTCTAGTGAATTGATTAAAACTGATAGAATTAGCACCAGGGATGGTAAAGGTACATATAAACTCAGGGTAGATTATCCAGCCTGGGGAAGATATTTCCTGACAATGACTGACAATATCTCAGGTCATTCTGCAGGTAAGGTATTTTATATCGACTGGCCGGGCTGGGCAGGAAAACAAAAAGGAGGAGATCTGGGAGGAGCCACTAGGCTTGACTTCTCAGTAGAATCTGAAACGGTTACCGTTGGCAATAAAATCAGGTTGAATATCCCAAGCAGTGAAGGAGGCAGGATCCTTGTCAGTCTTGAAACCGGGAGTAAGTTGTTAGAAACCTTCTGGGTTAAAACTCAAGCCGAAAATACCAATATAGAATTTGAGGCAACGGCTTCGATGGCACCGAACATCTATGCGAATATCACCATGATACAGCCTCATGCACAATCTTCCAATGACTTGCCGATCAGAATGTATGGGATTCAGTGTATTGAAGTAACAGATCCTGAAACCATACTGAAGCCTGAAATTAATATGCCGGATGAGTTGAGCCCTGGAGAAACATTTCAGGTAAAAATCAGTGAGAAAAATGGCAAACCGATGGCTTATACATTGGCTATTGTCGAAGACGGACTGCTGGATCTTACCAAATTTAAGACACCTGACCCTCATAAACGATTCTATGCGAGGGAAGCGTTGGGTGTAAAGACCTGGGATGTATTTGATGACGTGATGGGTTCATATGGTGGACAAATAGAACAAATGATGGCCGTTGGTGGAGATGATGAGGTTATGGGTCCGGATGAAAAAGAAGCAAACCGGTTTAAACCTGTGGTTATATTCAAAGGGCCATATTACCTGGAACCCGGTAAAAAGGCTGAACATGAAATCACCATGCCACAATACATTGGAAGTGTACGTACTATGGTGGTTTCCGGTTATACCGGAGCTTATGGAAACGCTGATAAAACAATCCCGGTAAAACAACCATTGATGATCCTTGCCACCCTGCCAAGAGTAGCGGGGCCCATGGAAGAATTTAAGCTGCCAGTGAATATATTTACTATGGATGATAACATAAAGAATGTTAATGTAGAAGTGGAAACATCCGGCAAACTTCAACTTAAAGGCGAAAACAAGAAACACTTGACATTCAGGGAATCGGGCGATCAGGTAATCTATTTTAATGTCGCAGCAACATCCGAACTTGGTGTTGGAAAAGTGAAAGTAAAAGCAACATCAGGAGATATGATAGCCGAGTATGATATTGAATTAAATGTAAGAGCAAGTAATCCCGAAATATATCAAGTCAGTGAGACCGTTTTGGAGGGTGGAAGCGAATGGAGGATGGGGTATGAACCCCTTGGTATGCTTGGTACAAATGATGGAGTGGTTGAAGTGTCCAGCCTGCCTCCTTTGAATCTGGAACAGAGACTGAAATACCTGATCAAGTATCCCCACGGATGTATTGAACAGACTACCTCTGCAGTGTTTGCCCAGCTATATCTTGATGAACTGGTTGATCTGAGTGATGAACAGTCTGCTTCCATTCAGAAGAACATCAATGCAGCAATTGAACGGTTTCGCTCTTTCCAGTTGCCTTCCGGTTCATTTTCATTCTGGCCGGGGAGAAGTGAACCTACTTACTGGGGTACTAATTATGCTGGTCATTTCATGATCGAAGCCAGAAACCAGGGATACCTTGTACCGGAGGATATGATATCATCCTGGATATCATTTCAGCAGGAACAGGCTAACGAGTGGAACAAGGGTACCTTTAACGACTACCTGACACAATCGTATCGTTTGTATGCATTATCCCTGGCCGGGAATCCGGCTTTGGGGGCCATGAACAGGATGAAAGAAAGTGCCAGACTCAGCAACCGGGGACGATGGGCACTGGCCTCGGCATATGCAGCAGCAGGATATGAGGATGCGGCAAATGAGATCCTGGCCGGTGCCTCAACAGCCGTTGATAAATACAGAGAGTTAGGCCGCACGTATGGATCAAGACAACGGGACCAGGGAATGATCCTTGAGACACTTGTTCGCCTGAATAAGCAGACTGATGCTTTCGAAATGATCCGTGACATAGCCGAATATATGGGAAATAGTAATAACTGGATGAGCACACAGGCTACTGCCTATTGCTTGATCGGGATTGCTGAGTTTGCTAAGAAATTCCCTCCAGGTAATGGCATCGATGTTAAAGTATCTATTGCTGATAATGATTTCAGGGTTGATACTGATAAGTATATTAACCAGGTGACTCTTCTTGAACCTGATGCAAATGCTAACATAGAAATTCAAAATAGTGGCAAAACTTCATTATTTGTGCGAGTAATAAGGACCGGAGTGCCTATTGAAGGAGTAGAAGAGGCCAGGGAATCAAACATCAAGATGGTGATAAACTATCGTGATATGAATGGCAATACATTAAATCCGGCAGATATAGAGCAGGGAACAGATTTTGTAGCTGAGGTGGAGGTGACCAATCCTGGTTTCCGGGGTGATTACGAAGAAGTTGCCATCACCCAGATATTCCCTTCAGGCTGGGAAATTATTAATACCCGCTTAGACGATGTGGATCTGCTGATGCAGGAAGATCAACCTGAATACAAGGATATCCGGGATGACCGGGTAATGTCGTATTTTGACTTAAAACAACACAAGGCCATTTCCATTAAGGTATTATTGAATGCCAGTTACCAAGGTAAGTATTATCTGCCCGCTGTATTCGTCGAAGCCATGTATGATAACAGCATTGCTGCCAATACAGTTGGACAATGGATCAACGTTAGTGCAAATAAATAAGCATTCGAATACAAAATGATATTGATTAAACGAAACATATCGTTTGTATTGATAGTATCCATTTTCGGATTATTGATCTTGTATCCCTTACCTGATCCACTCTTCAATGATCCATATTCTACTGTACTTGAAAGTAGGGAAGGAGATTTGCTTGGTGCAAGAATTGCCGGTGATGGACAATGGAGGTTCCCGGTTTCGGATTCGCTGCCAGTAAAATACATTGCGTGTGTGATATCTTATGAGGACAGGTATTATTATTTACATCCGGGAGTTAATCCAATATCATTAATTCGTGCTGCTTGGCAGAATATCCGGGCCGGCGAGATAATCAGTGGTGGCAGTACGATCACTATGCAGTTAGCCAGGATGATCAGGGGAAACCAGAAGAGAACAGTATACCAGAAAACCCTTGAAATGTGGCTTGCATTGCGGTTGGAACTGAAATATTCCAAAGATGAGATATTAGGATTGTATGCAAGTCATGCACCATTTGGAGGTAATGTTGTTGGGATTAATTCCGCAGCCTGGCGGTATTATAATCGTTCACAGTTTAATCTATCCTGGGCAGAAGTAGCGAATCTAACTGTTTTACCAAATGCCCCGGGTCTGGTATTTCCAGGTAATAAGGATGATGAACTACGATCAAAACGAAACAGGTTATTGAAAAAAGTCTTTGATGACGGACGGATTACAGAATCTGATTATTTACTGGCTATTAATGAACCGATACCACTGAAGCCAAAACCAATTCCAAATCATGCTCAGCATCTTCTCGACAGGGTGGGTAGGGAATATGGCAAAGGGATCCAGATTAGATCTACAATTGATTTTAACCGGCAAAAGACCATTATGGAAATTGTGGAGGCTTACCATAACAGGTTCAGACATAAAGAAATACATAATGCTGCCGCCATCGTTGTAGAAATAGAAACCGGAGATGTAATAGCATACATCGGCAATGTAGGAAACAAAATGCACGGTGATCATGGACAGGATGTTGATATTATCAACAGTCGACGAAGTCCCGGTAGTCTTTTAAAACCAGTATTATATGCTCTGGCAATTGATGAAGGGTTATTGACCCCAACCCAGTTGTTGCCAGATATACCGATGTATTACCGGGGATTCGCTCCCCAGAACTTTGATAAAAAGTTTAAAGGTGCTGTTCACGCCAATCATGCCTTACGTAGTTCCCTGAATGTGCCTTTTGTCCACCTTCTTAAAGTCTATGGGTATGAAAAGATGCATCACCAGTTAAAGAGAATGGGTGTAAGTAGTCTTGACAAGTCAGCTGGGCATTACGGTTTGACATTGATCCTTGGTGGCGGGGAGGTGTCATTGTGGGAGATATCAGGGTTGTATGCCGGAATGGGGCGAACCTTATCTCGGTATATAGAGGCAAATGGGGAATATCGGTATAATGATGATGATTACAGACCCAATAAGTATATTTCAGAAGGTGTTAACGTGCATGAGAAAGCTGATGACAAACATGGGATAATCAGAGCTTCTGCTATCTGGCATGCGTTTACAGCAATGCAGGAATTGTATCGTCCTGATGAATTCGCAAGCTGGGAAAGGTTCACTTCAGGTGATAAGATCGCATGGAAAACAGGGACAAGTTATGGCCATAAAGATGCGTGGGCGATTGGATTAAACTCCAAATACGTTGTTGGTGTATGGTTGGGGAATGCGGATGGCGAAGGCAGGCCGGACCTTATCGGTACAACAGCAGCAGCGCCTCTGATGTTCAGGATATTCCAGGTACTTGATGGAAAAGCTGAATTCCCGGAACCGATTTCGGACATGGTTATGATGGGAATCTGCAAGGAAAGCGGGCATAAGGCTGGTGAAAACTGCCCTAATAGGGAGATGATGTTTGTCAGTAAAGGAGTAGCCATTGCCCAATCCTGTCCTTACCATCAAAAGATTCATCTTGATGAACACATGAACTGGCAGGTAAACTCATCGTGTTATCTGGTCAAAGAAATGAAACACGTTGATTGGTTCATTCTTCCACCGACCCAGGCCTATTACTATAAAAAGTACAATAGCGATTATTTGGATCCACCTGAGTTCTTGGATCGATGCTTACCCGAACAGAAAGACGTGATTGAAATGATCTATCCCCGTATGTTTACAAAGGTCTACATACCAATTGAGATAGATGGTAATCCGGGTAAAGTAGTATTTCACGCGGCCCATACTGATTCCAATAGAAACATCTACTGGCATCTTGACGATGACTATATTGGAACAACCACCAGCAGCCACCAGATAGGTCTCCGCCCCAAACAGGGAATACATACACTTAATCTGGTGGATGATTATGGGAATGAGCTATTGGTGAGATTTGAAGTCTTGAGTGATTAGTGTTTTTATATCCCATGTCCTGAATGGAATAGAAGGTGAATTTTTCAACTCTCATTGTAAAGCATCAGTAGAGATATCCCAAAATCGAATGATGATAAGGAAAAAAGACCTATGATTTATCTGGTCAATTTTATAAATTATCCGCCAAATCCTTGAACCCTCAAATACTCATATTATCCTTTATATCAAAATCACACTGTATTTGGAAGGTTTAACTATTTCTTAAATCTTTTATGAAATGGTAAAACAAATAATTCGCGCCGCCTCAGTCCAGTTTAACCATAAACCTGGTGATAAAGAATACAATGTCTCACGAATTGAAGATTTCATCCAGGAAGCTGCGGAAGAAAAAGTTCAAATTCTAACTTTCCCCGAGATGTGTATTACCGGATACTGGCATGTAAGGAACCTCTCAAAAGAACATGTAGCTGAATTAGCTGAGGATGTTCCCGGTGGAGAGTCAACAACCAGGTTATCAGGATTGGCAAAAGAACATAATATGATCATCGGCGCCGGTTTGATTGAAAAAACGAAAGATGGTAAGTTGTATAACAGCTTTGTTGTTAGTCAACCCGATGGATCGATACACTGCCATCGAAAGATCCATGCATTCATAAGTGAGCATGTCTCTTCAGGTAACAGCTATACAATTATAGATACTGAGTTGGGTGTGAAACTTGGTGTATTGATATGTTATGACAATAACATCATAGAAAATGCACGGATTACGGCATTAAAAGGTGCGGATATTTTACTTGCCCCGCATCAAACGGGAGGAGTAGGATCAAAAAGTCCTTATGCTATGGGACTTATCGATCCGGAACTCTGGCATAATCGTAAGAATAACCCAGATGCTATTAAAAAAGAGTTCAGGGGAGATAAAGGTCGTGGTTGGCTTATGCGCTGGTTACCATCACGGGCACATGATAATGGGATGTTCATTTGCTTCAGCAATGGTGTGGGATATGATGATGGCGAAGTTCGAACGGGTAATGCAATGATTATCGATCCGTATGGCAGGATCCTTAATGAAACCTCGAAACCCGATGACGATATGGTAATTGCTGATTTGGATATTAATTTATTACCGGAATGCTCAGGGAGAAGATGGATGCGAGGCCGGAAACCAGAATTGTATGAAGAAATTACCCATATAACAGGAGATGAGTTGGATTCGCGGAAAGCAAGGTTTTCTTGACTGATCCTGAAATACAAGGATTCTCTAAAGGTGATTTGTTGAACTAAAAGGAGACTAATATCAGATTGCTTGGTTAATTTTTTTATCTTCAATATATAAATCAATCTTCACGATGATTAATACATGGATATCCACTGTGGTTTTGCTGATATTTTTTGTTGTTCCGAATATTGGTTTGTGTCAGATTTCATTCAGTCTCCCTGATGATAATGACAAACGCTTTCTCCAGGAACTATACAGGGATCAGAAAATAAAGGAAATAACAATTTATAAACAAATTGTTAAACCGTTTGACACTACCATATACATGATCTTTCACCAGTTTTTCGATGAGAACGGGAATATGCTGGAAGAGAAAAATATGGAAACGGACCGGACAACCCTGAATTTCTTTGATCAAAACGGTGATATCTTTCGAAAGATCTTGTTTATCAAGGGGAAAAAGATAAACTCAACATATTATTATTTCAACAGGTATGACAGGATAATTGCTACTGAAATATATGACAGGCTCGATTCCCTGAGCGTCAGGAATTATTATAATCACATTGAAAGTGAGAATGAAATAAAATGTATTATTTCTAATTGTCATGGAGACACAACCCAGATAGAATATTTATTCTATGAAGAACCGGAAACAATGAGGTATGAAAGATTAAAGTATCCTGACATATTAGCATGCGAGATATATTATGCATTCAACAGTGAAGATCGAATCTCCAGGAAGGTCAAACACGATATTTTGCAGGGGAACTTTGAAAGTTGGGGTTTTGCTTATGATGAAAAAGGGCGAAGATTTATCGGAGAAAGGTATAATGAGAATCAGGAACAAACGGGCACTGTAGAGTATTTCCATGACACAAATGGATTATTGAAACGGGAGATTTACCGTGACCGGGGGGGACGCATACAGCATGAAATCATTTATGAATATCAGAAATATTAATCGTACGGCGTAGTTCTAACCGCCTGACCTCATCTATTCAGCCAATTATAAAATCAATGTAACTTTGCAGGATGGTGAATAATAGTCATCGTAATATCGAAGTACTTTCTCCAGCCGGGAATTTTGAATCACTTATGGCTGCGATCCAGGGTGAAACAGATGGAGTATATTTTGGAATTGGCAAGTTGAACATGCGAGCTGGATCCTCCAAGAATTTCGGTATAAGTGATCTGCCTGAGGTTCGGAATATATGTGATAAGTATAATATCAGGGCTTACTTAACGCTTAATACGGTTATGTATGATGAAGACCTGGAAGAATTAGGTGAAATAATCCAGGCTGCAAAAGCAAACCGGTTAGACGCTGTCATAGCTTCTGATTATGCGGTGATTAATGAAGTTCAGAACCAGGGAATCCGGTTGCACATATCCACCCAGACAAACATCAGTAACATCGATGCACTTAAATTCCACGCAAATTTTGCAGATGTAGTAGTACTGGCACGCGAATTGAATCTTGAACAGGTTAGCCATGTGTGCCAGGAGATTGAAAACCAGCAAATAAAAGGACCTTCAGGTGAGTTGATCCGGATTGAAACTTTCGCCCATGGTGCTCTTTGTATGGCGGTATCTGGGAAATGCTATCTGAGCCTGCATGAAAAAACCAAATCAGCAAATCGTGGTGAATGCAATCAGTTATGTCGTCGTTCTTATATACTGACAGACAAGGATGACGGGTTTCAATTTGAAGTTGATGCTGAATATCTTATGTCACCTAAGGACCTTAGTACAATTGGTTTTCTTGATCGAATCCTTGACGCTGGTGTTAGCATCTTAAAACTGGAAGGACGTGGCCGACCACCTGAGTACGTTAAAACAGTTACTGCATGTTATAAAGAGGCTGTACGTGCATGGCAGGCAGGTACTTACAATCAGGAAAAGGTAACACAATGGGAAAACAGGTTACGATCTGTTTTTAACAGGGGATTCTGGGAAGGCTACTATCTTGGAAAACGAACCGGAGAATGGACAGAACAATATGGTTCAAATGCTACTAAAAGAAAGATGTTGATAGGAAAAGGCACAAATTATTTTTCGAAAATTGAGGTAGCGGAATTTAAATTAGAATCCAATGAATTGAGGATTGGTGATGACATTCTTATTATAGGCCCAACCACAGGAGTTGTGGAAACCAGCATTAAAGAAATACACGTCAACCGACAGCCAGTACCAAAGGCTGTTAAAGGAGATGTGTTCTCGATTAAATTGAAAACCATAATTCGTCGATCCGACAAACTTTTTAAGGTAGTTGATACACCGGAAGTATCATCCTAGTCTTGCTAAAGTTTCAAGTTTTCAATTACGTTAAAGACATTTTGAGATTTTTTCGTCAAATTCGCCTTTACTTTTCAAATTTCTAATAAATGATCATACCGCCTGCTGACCGGTTAAATGAAGTCAAGGAGTACTATTTTTCAAAAAAACTCCAGGAGATCCGGGATCTCGAAGCGAAAGGTATGGATATTCTGAACCTTGGAATTGGGAGTCCGGATTTACCGCCTTCAAAAGAAACAATCGAAGCATTGGTAGCATCATCCCATAGTCCATCAAATCATGGTTACCAGCCATACAGGGGCATTGCTTCTTTACGTAAGGCAATCAGTAAATATCAGGCAGGTGTATATGGTATAGAACTTGACCCTGATACTGAGATACTGCCACTGATGGGTTCGAAAGAAGGGATCACTCATATATCTCTGGCTTTTCTAAATCCCGGTGATAAAGTACTTGTTCCGGAATTGGGTTATCCGGCCTATAGCGCCGTATCTGAAATGGTTGGAGCAAAAACTGTTCAATATCCTTTGAAAGAAGATGATGGTTGCTGGATTCCTGATTGGAGTAAAATGGATAGTACAGCCTATACAGATGCAAAGATCATGTGGGTAAATTATCCGCATATGCCAACCGGAACACCACCATCAGCCGGGCTGTTTAGTGAGATCATCACATATGCAAAAAAGAACCAGATACTTGTCTGTCATGATAATCCCTATAGCCGGGTATTAAACCAGGCGGAACCGGTCAGTTTGCTTTCTTTTGAAGATGCGAAAGACAATTGTATCGAGCTTAATTCAATGAGTAAATCTCATAATATGGCTGGTTGGAGGATTGGCTGGGTTAGTGGCAGTAAAGATTATATTGATACAATACTGAGGATTAAGAGCAATTTTGACTCGGGGATGTTTAAAGGATTGCAGGATGCAGCAGTATTAGCATTAGAGAACCCCGAATCATGGCACCAGGAAAGGAACCAGATATATGCTGATCGAAGACAATGGGTAAAGAAAATATTGGATCGACTGGGTTGCACGTATAATAAAAACCAGGTAGGAATGTTTATCTGGGCGAAGATACCGGAGAATGTTGATGATGTCGAACGGTGGATTGATCATATATTATATAATAACCATGTGTTTATAACACCGGGATTTGTGTTTGGCGAGAAAGGGAGAGATTATATAAGATTATCACTGTGTTCTGATCAGACTATGTTTGAGGAAGCTTACAAAAGATTAGGAAACATAAATTTCAAATAAAATGAAAGTTTGCGTTGTTGGATTGGGTTTACTAGGCGGCTCTTTCTCTTTGAAGTTGAAACTGATAAATCCAGATGTAAAAATAATCGGAGTAGATTGTAATGAAGAAAATGGGGAAAAGGCGCTGGAACTGGGTATTGCAGATGAGTTGGTTGATTTTGAAGAGGGAATTAAGATAGCTGACCTCGTAGTTCTTGCAACACCTGTTAATGTATTATTACAACAATTGATCTCCGCGTTACATTACCTTAAAGAGGGAGCTACCCTGATGGATCTGGGTTCCACGAAAGCTGAATTATGCAGGATTGCTGACACCCATCCACGCCGTGGCAGATATGTTGCTGCGCATCCAATCGCCGGAACAGAAAATTCAGGCCCTGAAGCCGCATTTTCAGGATTGCTTGAACGGAAAACGATTATCGTATGCGACAGACAAAACTCTGACAAAGATGCTTTGGAATTTGTTGAAGATCTGTTTAAAAATCTTGAAATGAAAGTGTTGCATATGAAGGCTAATGATCATGACAGGCATATTGCCTATGTTTCGCATCTCAGCCATATATCATCATTTGCATTGGGGAGTACAGTCCTTGATATTGAGAAAGACGAACGAACCATTTTTGCCATGGCTGGATCGGGATTCTCATCCACAGCACGACTTGCGAAAAGTTCACCTGGAATGTGGGCTCCGATTTTAACACAAAATCGAAAAAACATCATAAAGGCATTGGATGCATATATTGATAAACTGCAGCATTTTCGTTCTATGATTGATAATGAAGATGAAGATGGGAGTTATAATCTTATGAAAGAAACCAACAATATCAGGCGGGTCTTAAAGGGCAAGAGAAAGGATGAGGAATAGGATTACATTGGTCAAATGATTTTTAATCATAAATGGGAAACATGATCTCGGAAAAGGATAAACAGCAATTGACGTCTCAGGGAAAGGATTTAATTCAGGTTGAAATACAAATAGAGAATTTCAGGAAAGGATTCCCATTCATAGAGTTAGTAAAACCTGCAACGATTCGAGATGGCATAATAAGCCTTGATCCTGCAAGTCAGAAAGAATTTATAAAAATCTATGAGGAAGGCCGAAAGAATATGGACGTGATAAAATTTGTCCCGGCATCCGGAGCGGCCTCACGAATGTTCAAATCGCTGTTCGTATATCTGGAAAATGGTGAGGTGACGAATGATATTGAGAGCTTTATAAATAATCTGAAAGATTTCGCGTTTTATGATGACCTGAAAGCTGCGCTATCCAACAGTGGGGAAGATATCGAAACACTGTTGGATAATAAGAAATATGATTTAATTATTGAATATTTATTGACCAGCAAAGGTCTTGATTATGGTAATCTACCAAAAGGATTATTGAAATTCCATAAGTATTCTGAACTCAGCAGAACCCCAATGGAAGAGCATCTTGTTGAGGGCGCCACATATGCAGCGAGTAAAGAGAACAATATAAATCTTCATTTTACCGTGTCACCAGATCATCAGAAAAAGTTCAGAAAACTTTTATCGGAGGTGTCAGAGATATATGAACGGGAATATAAAATGTCTTATTCAGTTGATTTATCAGGTCAAAGACCTGAAAATGATGCCATAGCAGTGGATTTGGATAATAATCCATTTTATCAGGATGATGGATCGATCCTGTTCAGGCCTGCAGGTCATGGTGCCCTTTTGGCTAATCTGAATGATCTTAAAGGAGATATTGTTTTTATTAAAAATATCGATAATGTAGTGCCGGACCAGCTGAAACCAATCACAATTCAGTTTAAAAAAGCATTAGCCGGGTTATTACTCGAATATCAGGGAAGAATTTTTGAGTACCTGGATATATTGAATAATGAAGAGGTATTGAGTCCCTCACTGATAGAGGAAATATCTGATTTCATGAAAAATGAATTATGTATTATAGCACCTGGTGGAGAACATATTGAAGCCAAAGAGTATTTCATTGGCAAATTAAACAGGCCATTGCGTGTCTGTGGCATGGTGAAAAATGAAGGTGAACCAGGGGGAGGGCCTTTCTGGGCAGTAAACCCGGATGGATCTGTATCTCTACAGGTGGTGGAAAGTGCACAGGTAGATTTTGATAATTCGGAGCAGAAAGAAATAGCCTCCAGGGCAACTCATTTTAATCCTGTCGATCTTGTGTGTGCTTTAAAGAACTATAAAGGGGAGTATTTTAATTTGAATAATTTTGTGGATCCGGAAACTGGATTCATATCCCTTAAGTCTCAAAGTGGCCGTGATTTAAAATCATTGGAACTTCCTGGTTTATGGAATGGTTCCATGTCAGATTGGAATACTATTTTTGTTGAAGTACCTATAGAAACTTTTAATCCTGTTAAAGTGGTTAATGATTTATTGCGACCACAACATCAGTGTTGACAGTTGAGAAGTTTAAGGTTCAAGGTTCACTGGTTCAATGAGAGTATCCAAATTCACTTTCAATTTTCTCAAAGAAGACTCTGAAGAGAATAATGAGGCATTAATTATCTTTGCCATTATTAAGTATAGATAATCACATAAAACAATATATTAAACATGAAAACATTTGTCCTGACAGGAATTAAAAAAATGGAATTGGTTGACACCCCGAAGCCTGTGATTACTAATGATGATGATGTGCTTATTAAAATGAAGCGGGTAGGAGTTTGTGGTTCAGACATTCATTATTATGAAACAGGAAAGATCGGAAGTCAGGTGGTTGCATATCCTTTTCCGGTTGGACATGAAGGGGCCGGTGTAGTTGAATCAATAGGCCCTGCTGTTAAGAAACTGAAACCTGGTGATGAAATAGCAATAGAACCTGCCATGCCATGTTTCGAATGTGATCAATGCCTGACCGGTCGGCATCATACCTGTAGAAATCTTCGTTTCCTGGGATGCCCGGGACAAGCCGATGGTTGTCTATCAGAATTTATAGTAATGCCGGAAACTAGTTGCTTTAAACTTGAAAATGGCCTGAATCTTGATGATGGCGCCTTATCTGAACCACTGGCCATTGGAGTTTACGCAGTAAAATTGGCAGGTATCCAAATGAAAGGACTGAAAATCGGTATACTGGGATTTGGCCCGATTGGAATGAGTACATTTCTGCCGGCACAGGCTGGAGGAGCAGATAAGATATATGTCACAGATAAAATTCCTGAAAGACTTGCCCTGGCAAAAAAACTGGGGGCAGCCTGGACGGGGAATCCTGATATTGACGATGTTGAAGGCGCGGTGAGTGAACAGGAACCATTGTTACTCGATGTGGTTTTTGAATGTTGTGGACAGCAGGATGCCATCGATAACGCGATTGAAATGCTGAAACCTGGTGGAAAATTAATGATTATCGGAATCCCCGAAGTTGACAGAATATCCTTCCAGATTGACAAAATGCGAAGGAAAGAAATCTCCATTCAAAACGTTAGACGACAGAATGAAGCTGTTGAACTTACATTGGAAATGATGGGTAATAAAACAGTTGATGCTCATCCAATGATTACCCATAGATTCAAGTTTGATGATACTGTGAAAGCCTTCGATCTGGTAGCGAGTTATAGTGATGGTGTAATGAAGGCTATGATCGATTACGATTAATCTATCGGGCGAGATTCCAATCTCGTTCGGTCTATTTTAAAGCATCCTGGTTGATTCAAGAACCCAGAACTCTGGAAATGATATGCGTTTCGATATCCCTGGCGTCAGCAAATCTTCCCAGATATGTTTCACTTAATTTTTGGGCTACACTCAGTGAAGGATTATTCTTGAAATCAATGATGATCATTAAAAAATTACTGGTTTGATCAGTAACCATGGTTCGAAGAGAATCGCTAGTTGGACTGCCAAATGTTCCCGAATCATCTCTGAAAACAGGGAGATTCTCAATATTTAACTCACCCCGGCCGATTGCCTCATAAGGTTCATCTTTTCTGCCAATACCAAATACAATACTGCCATTTATTTTATCAAGATCGTATCCTCCAATTGAAAAACCGGATTGCAGGGAAACAAGATTCAGCTGATCAACTACATTATTTATACGGTAAAGACCTTTGTCCTGAACCACACGCCTGGTTAAAGCTTCAGCAGAGGGGCGGTATCTCGAAGGATCTTTGCCTAGAACACGATATGCATCTTTTGTCTCCTTAATGGTTTCAATCTGATTTACATCCTCGATTTTGTGATTCTTTTGAACCTCAGATGTAATCCTGGTTACTTCAGTTGTTAAGTCATTACCACCCTTGTGAATGCTTACATGACATTCTATACAACATAGTCTAGTATCTGGTAATGCAATAGCAAGGGAAGGATGAAGAGAGATATTCATCTTTAGTCTTTTGTGTTTAAAATAGACAATTGAACTATGCCTGCAAAAGTTCTACGATAGTTAGCTCCGGAAGTATCCCAATTCTTCCAGGATAGCCGATATATCCGAAACCCCGGTTAACATACAGATACTGATTGTCTTCCTGATATAACCCAGCCCATTGTTTATACGCCCATTGTGAAGGGCTCCATTTCCAATCGCCAATTTCTACACCGAACTGAAATCCATGTGTGTGACCGGCAAACATGATGTCAATATCAGGATATTCTAATCTAACTTGTGCATCCCAATGACTGGGGTCATGAGAAAGTAATAATTTCACTGATGCTTCATCAGAACCATTGTAAGCTTTACTGAGTTTACCATATTTTGAGAACCGGCCAGCTCCCCAATTCTCAATTCCAATAATTGAAATTTTTTCACCATTCTCTCGGAGATATCTGTTTTCATTCATAAGTAAGTCCCAACCAAGTTCACGATGGGCTTCTTTTAGGTCTTCGAGATTCCTCATTTTAGCTTCTTGAGTGGGCCATCTTCTGTAATCACCATAATCATGATTTCCAAGTGTGGAATATACACCGAGTGGTGCTTTAACTCTGTTAAATACATTAATGTACCCGCTTATTTCACTGCTATCAGTATTTACCAGGTCACCCGTAAAGAAAACTACATCAGGTTTTTCATTGAGGAACATTTCAACTCCACCTGTTACGGCTTTTTTATTCCAGAAACTTCCTGAATGGATATCTGATAATTGTCCAATTCTAAGTCCATGGAATTCTTTCGGAAGATTTGAGAGATAGATCTTTTTTCTTCTAATGCGATAGTCGTGGGCCCCGGATATTATACCAAATCCCATTGCTGCAAATGGTATAATCCCTGCTATAATGGCTGTTTTAGCAAGAAACTCAGAACGTGGGATTTGTTGACTACCGGGATCTATCGCAGTTTGATGGCCACTTGAGAATAATGATACTACCCACTTGCCTAACCTGATAACATCATCAATCAGTAGGAAATCGAGGGCAAAAATCTTGGCGAAGTAGAACATGAATACACCAACCAGCATAAAAGCCCGGGCTGTTCTGGGATATGCATCAGGATTTCCAAAATTGTATACCAGATACCCTGTCAGGACCAACCCCGTAATACCCCAGTAAGTAATATAGGTGATTTTCCTTGCCGCCGGTGAGAAATCCATAGCAATTACCTTAAACGCCTGAAATACATACAGGTCGATAAGTAAAAGAATGATCCCGAAGAGAGGAACGATAATCAGTTTATTCATAAATTTCAATCATTTCGTAAACGTATAATCAGTCTGAGTTTATTTGGTTTTACGCTGTCTCCACTTTTTTACCATTAAACTTATGAATTAACTTATCAGCCATAAGGTACATTACCGGGACAACAATCAATGTAAGGAAAGTGGCAAAGATTAATCCGAATATCACAGCCCACGCCATTGGACCCCAGAAATCTGCACTGTCACCTCCAATGTAGAAGTTTGGATTAAAATCAGTGAATAAACCAAAGTAATCAATATTCATACCTATAGCCATAGGGATAAGCCCTAATACAGTCGTAATTGCTGTTAGCAAAACGGGACGGAGCCTTGTTTGCCCTGCTACCCGGATACTGTCAATCAATTCCTCTAATGGTAGTAATTCACCTTCCGGTACATTCAGTTCGGCCCTTCGTCGTTTCCTGACCAGGTTGGTATAATCGATAAGTACAATGGCATTATTAACAACTACTCCGGCCAGGGATATTATTCCGACTCCAGTCATAATAATAATGAATTCCATATCGAAAATGATGAGTCCCAGAAAGACGCCGATGGTACTGAATAGTATTGATAATATGATAATAAATGGTGACAGGAATGAGTTAAACTGGGCTACTATGATCAGGAATATGCTGAAAATAGCAATAATAAGTGCCCTGGATAGAAATTCAGATGATTTCTGCTGCTCTTCCTGTTCTCCTGTGAATTTCATGTCATATCCTTCAGGAAGTTCTAAATCCGCCAGGAGGACCTCAATTTCCGCAATGATTTCATTGGAGTTGTAACCCTCCCGGACATTCGAGTAAACAGAGATCATTCGATCCAGATCCTTCCGGTTTATGGCCCCATAGGTTGAGGAATATTCGATATCGGCAACTGCTGAAATGGGGATTTGCTTGATGGTCCCTTTATTGTCCCGGAAGGTAATCTTTTTGTTGATCAGAGCGTCTATATCATACCTGTATTCATCTTTAAGTCTTAACTGGATTGGATACTCATCTTCACCTTCCTTAAATTTAGATACTTCCAGTCCGAATAGGGCAGTTCTCAGCTCGTTGGCAACCTGTCTCGTACTCACTCCGAACCTTCCTGCCATATTCCTGTCAATGTTAACCAGTAATTCCGGTTTTCCAATTTCCAGGTCAGTTTTCAGTTCTTCAATCCCCTGAATGCCGGAGGCATCAATGTTAGCAATAACTCGTTCAGATATTGCAATTAACTTTTCCAGGTCTTCTCCAATGACCTCGATATTAATGGGTTTGCCTACCGGTGGTCCGAATTCTTCTTTATCTACTGTGATTTGAACACCAGGGTGTAAAGCCATGGCTTGCCTTATTTGTTCCATGATAACTGCTGTACTGACACCCCGGCGGAATTCATATTCAACGAATGAAATTGCCAGAAGACCTTTATTGGGAGTTGGTTGAGCTCCTATAATTTGGTTTGGATCACTGGCCCCTTCACCAACCTGTGCAATTACTGACTCAACGATGTCTTCATAAGGCTTCAGTATATCAAGTACTTCCCTTTCCACAAGCATAACAAAGGAGTTAGTATTTTCAATATCAGCGCCAACTGGTTTATCGATATATACGTTGATGTAATTTGGTTCGTTATCAGGAAACAGAGCTACTTTTGGTTGTCTGATTCCAAATAGCATAAAGGTAAAAATCAATAATATGAAAGTGCCTCCAAAAACCACATATGGCTTTTTCCCGTGCAACACATAACTTATCATTTTAGAATAGGATCTTTCGAGAAAAGGAATAAATCTTTTTTGGAATAGTTTTACTCCCGGGATTAATATATGAACATTAAAAGGTATGAATAATCCGGTTACAGAAAGAAGGTTCGCAACTAAATATGCTCTCTGCCAGTAAAAAACACCCGCTATGACAAAAAGTATTGCAGATAAAATAAATAATTTTTTCTTATTCGGTATTTTCTGTTGTATTCGCATGTATTTACTCGTCAATACCGGGTTTATCACTAGCGCTACAAACAATGAGGAAGATAACACGATGATCAGCGTGATAGGCAGGTACTTCATAAAAGAACCCATGATTCCAGTCCAGAATGCCAACGGAAGGAATGCAGCAAGTGTTGTAGCAGTTGAAGTGATAATTGGCATTGCGACCTCTCCAACACCTTCCTTTGCAGCTCTAATTGGCGAGTAGCCTTGCTGCATCAGTCGGTAAATATTCTCAACCACCACAATACCGTTATCAACAAGCATTCCAAGCGCCAGGATTAAGCCGAATAATACGATCATGTTTGCCGAATAACCGATAAAATTCAGTATTATAAAGGAGATGAACATCGATAGTGGGATGGCAATACCGACAAACAGGGCATTTCTTAGCCCCATAAAAAACATCAATACAAGCGTCACAAGAATTACACTACTGATGATGCTGTTTTGAAGATTGTCGATTACGGCCCTGGTAAATTTGGACTGGTCATTGGTTATTGTTACTTCGAGGTCTTCCGGAAACCTGTCCCTCTTTACCTGGTCAATAATTACCCTGATTTTATCGGCAGCATTTAACAAATTCTCACCACCTCTTTTTACTACGTCTACTGTCACTACCGGAAGCGTTTTGAAACGGGAATAACTCTTGCGTTCTTCGTAGGTGTCCCTTATATCAGCTATATCCTTTAAGTAAACTATTTTACCATTTTCATCATTGACAATGACTTCTCCAATTTCTTCAACATTCTTAAATTCACCGGCAATTCTGAGTGATCGCCTGAATTCACCGGATTTGATATCACCACCCGAAATAGTGATGTTTTCATCAGCAACGGATCCCATGATATCACCGAAACTCACCTGAGTAGCCTCCATTTTATGTATATCCGCATCAATCCTGATCTCCCGCTCCAGGGCTCCCCGAATATCACATTTGGATATTTCAGGTAACTTTTCTATTTCATCTTCAAGAACTTCGGCAAAATCCTTTAATTCTTTAACCGAATAATTGCCAGAAATATTGACATACAGGATCGGAATTTCATTGAGGTCAATATCCATAACATTCGGATCATTGTCGAGATCTGTAGGAAGTGCACTATTTGCTCTGTCCACTGCATCCTTTACATCCTGTAGTGCTTTGTTAATATCTTCTTCAGGATTGAATTCCACGATGATTGTGGAATAATCCTGTACAGAGGTTGATCTGATATTTTTAACACCGGAAATGGATTTAATTTCCTTCTCTATGGGACGTGTCACCAGGTTCTCTATATCTACAGGTGAATTGCCGGGATAGGGAGTACCAATATAAATGGTGGGTATAACTATCTCTGGAAAACTCTCTTTCGGTATAACACGGTAAGCTGTTATCCCCATAATTACAATGAGGATAGTAAGGATCATTATGCTTGTTCCATTGTTTATTGACAGCGTACTTAATCCAAATTCTCTTATTATTCCCTTCTTAGTATCTTTTGACTCAGACATTAGTATAAATTCAAATAGGAAAAATTAAATATTGCTTTCTACTACTTTTACCAATGCCCCATCACTAACCTGTTTGAAGCCTTCAAAAATCAAGTTCTCATCACCAGATAAGCCACTGATGATCATCGTTCTGTTTTTGAATGTATATCCTCTTTCAATAGGCATTTT
>JBHOSY010000085.1:0-19261 GCA_042584165.1 Bacteroidota bacterium
AAATGAATAAAAATGACTTTTCTCCGTGTCCTCTGTGCCTCCTTTGTGAACTCTATGTCCTGTTATTTTCGATGTTAAAAACACGAAGAAGGCACGGAGGACACGGAGAAAAGTCATTTTTATTCATTTTAATCATTTTTTCTCAACCTAAAAGTAACGTCATGAAAAGAATTCATATTCTGTTAACTGCAATACTGGCACTCTATCTGATTGCCTCTTGTGACTCCCCAAAAACTCTCTGGGAACTTGCCAATGAAAAAAAAGATGTACTGACTATCTCCACAATTTTTCCAGCAAGGGCTGTCCACAAATATCTTTCTACGGAACAAGGTATTGATTCAGCCATTACATGGTGTAAGGATGCAGGCATCACCCGGGTATTCATCGAAGGATTCAGAGGCGGATACACTGTAGAACGCCAGGTTCTGGAAAATGCCAGGGACAGGTTTAAAGCTGCGGGCATTGAAGCATCAGGAGGTATTACAACCACCAGAATAGCAAAACCATCAACCAATGGAACAAACATATGCTGTTTTACTAATACCGGAACCAGGGAGGAACTTCAAAAAACAATGGAGTATTTAGCTTCCATGTTTGATGTAATCATGGTGGATGATTTTCTTTTCACTCACTGTGAATGTGAGGAATGTCTTGAGGCATGTGGAGATAGACGAATGTCGGAGTATAGATGTGATCTTATGGTGGATGTCAGCTTGAATAATATGTTGCTTCCTTCAAAAGCAGTGAATCCAAATGTGAAACTCATCAATAAATATCCACGCTGGTATGATAGTTATCACCGCAGGGGCTATGAAGTCATTCGCCAGACCAGGGATTTTGATATAATCTGGGTGGGCACTGAAACCCGGGACAGTGACTTCTCAAGGTTCGACCGGGGATGGGAGATTACACAGTATGAGAGTTATTTTATCATGCGTTGGCTAACTGATATAGGAGGTGAAAAAACAGGAGGCGGTTGGTATGATGCACTCGGGACTACTCCAACACACTATCTTGAACAGGGGCGACAAACAGTCCTGGCAGATGTAAAGGAAATTATGCTTTTTTCTTATGGTGGATTGATTCGGGAAACAAATAATTACGGAAACAGGGAGGGAACAGGAATAGCTAACCTGGAAGCCTTTAAAAAGGAACTTCCCGATTTGTTCAAACTTGCAGAAATTGTCCAGGATAAACCGATTACTGGAATTCAGGTTCCGAAGCCTGCAAACAGTGATCCTGCATTTGATTTTGATAGTGAAAAAGGATTTCTAACAGAAAAAACAGATGCTTTTGTATATGACTTCATTGGGATGATGGGTCTACCCCTGGTACCGGTTGAGTCCATTGATCCGGATGCGAAAGCCTCATTTCTATCGCTTCACGCACTCAAAGACCGTGAGTTTCAGGGAAAATTCTCAAAAATGGTTGCAGAAAGCAAGCCATTATTGATTACCGAAGCACTGGCAGAGCAATTGGAAAATATTGACCAGTATGAAAATGTTATTGTGCTGGATACCCGGGATACTGTACGCAATCTTCTGAAGTATGACCGGGAAAGGTTGAATCAGATCCGGGATAAAATGATGGCTCCATTTGAGGTAAAATTCGATGCACCTAACAGTGTGGCATTTTACCTGATGGGGGATGGTATTTACATTATGGAGAATTTCAATAATTCACCAGTAGACGCATCTATTGAAGCGAATTTTACTGGCAATGAAACAGTTAAACTGATCCTTCCGGCGGATGGAGAAGTGGAGTTCACTGCTTCAAAAGAAAAGCTTGAGGTCAGTAAATTATCTCCCCGAACGTTGGTGGTTTTTCAATAGAATTTTAATAATGGTACTGGTGCGAGGCTCTGTCTCATGACATTTAGTCTAGGCACGAGGGAGATCCTCGCGCCAGTGAAGTATTTATCCTTATATTATTTTGTAATAATTATCTCTCCCATCGGATACCAGCCTTCAGTATCTTTCCCTTCAATGGCGAGTTGGACTTTGGGGAGTTTAACTCCTTTATCAAGAATCCCAATAGATAACTCATAATTACCTGGGGGCATGTCAGATGGGATTTCTATCTTATCATCATACAGGTTATCTCCTGGCAACCAGGTTCGAATATCTACACCAGTAGGCAGGATCACAATCTTTTCATTGTTTTTCAATCTGATACATAAAGGGAATTGATGATAACACGGTGCTACTCCTTTATTTTCCCACCAGGAGGTAAACGCAAGCTCCTCTCCTGCTGAAATACTTTCAGGATAGGTAAATTTCCTTAAAGCGAACCTGTACCCCATCTTTTTAAGCCATCGATCAACATGTGATTGCCATTCTTTGGGAACCGGAGAAGATTTCCCATTGAATGATGATATATGCCACTTCAAAGATTGATCAATAATATAGTCCACATCCCATCCCATGTCTTTCCAATGTTGCATCACCCAGCATACCTCCAGACTTACAGGAGCTGTTTTCCAGGCATCATTCATGCCAAATTGGATGATCGCCTGGGGATAGTAATCATACATATGCGACCATGTTTTGCTGAAACCACCCATATCACCCAGACAATCTATTCTCCAGCCTAAATTACATCTGGATAAACCATATTGATTGGTTTTTTCATCTGTTAGCAACATGATGAGGTGGGTATTTGAAAATGCCTCCACGTAACTACCAACCAGCCCACGCCGCGTCTTTTCACTTATTATTTCTGAACCAGCACCTTCTCCCCATGCTCCTATCAGGGCCATATCAACGCTTTCCAGGTCAGGATGACCGTCATATCTTTTACCCAATGCACGTATCATCCCACCGAAATATTGAGCATACCGTGGATCTTCAGGATCGGTCTGCCATTTATCATCCATGAGATCGTTTTCCTGCCCCATCATTTCACGATACCAGTCAGGAACATCTCTTTCAGGACCAGTACCGTATGGTGCAATACGCAATAAAAGTGTCTGCCCTCTTGACTGTGCAGTTTTCAAAGCTGTATCAATCAAATCCCAATTAAATTTGTCTTTCCCCGGCTGTATGAACTTCCAGTAGATCCTGAAATATGCAAGAGAAGTATTGGGATGATCCCTGTTGTTCAGATCACCATCAAACTCCTGGTATTCTATGGGGAATCCTTCTGTCCAACTGGTACCAATGTTTAGCGTATCTCCGTTAAAGCGTTGAAAGGTCATGAAGCCAATCCCAGGATTCACGAGCACATCATCAATCTCCTGTGGCCGAACGGTCACAATATTTTGGGCAAGTGCAAAATTTCCAATAATAGTCAGAATTATTGTTGCTAAATTCTTCATTGATTAAACTATCTAATTAAAAATCAAACTTCTCCGTGGCCTCCGTGCCTCCTCCGTGGTTTCAGTTGTCTTATCTTTCTACACGAAGACCACTAAGTAGGCACAGAGGGCACAGAGCAATATTTTTTATAAACCTGCTGTAACAGCCAAAATAACAGGAATTTCATTCTCCGATTTGGAGATGATCTCGATACTTTCAATGAAATCATTTTCCTGATTTTCAATAACCATTATATAAACCCTTCTATCATCCAGTGTAAATTGCCAGCCTGCAAGCGACCAGAGTCTCCAATCCGCCACATCAATCAAACTCAGAACCGGGAAATGTTCAGTTCTGCCATTTTTATAGTTGACTTTATATGTCCATAATTCCTTCCCCACATCGCTTGTATTAAAAGTAGTCGTTTGCAGAAAAAACAAGTACCGTGCACTTTGATTAATTGGGATCTCCTCACTTTTTCCGGGTAGGTAGGTCAGGTTGCTATCTGAACCAAGCATAATTACTTTCTCCTTCGGTATCTGAAATGGGATATTGCCCAGAAAATATTCCCCTCCTTTTAATTGACTGTAATCATTCGATTTACCAAGATCAAACCATCCTTTCTGGTCTCCCTGGAATTCATCAGTCCGGGTACGGTTGCAATACTTCGAAATATCAATTGTCTGAAACCTGATACCCTCGTCTAATAACCTGCTAATCGAATCAATGATCTCTCCATTTTGTGCATATTTCAGATCAAAAACAAAATTGTTCATCTTTAAAGAAGTGAGGGGATTGAATGGCTCAGATCCATGATAAAAATCTTCGAATATGATATTTTTAACTGGAGATTGTGAATCATATCCATACAGATATACCCCGTGATCATCAAAAGTCGTGATGTTCTTAAAATATATATTTTCAACGATTCCCCTTTCTTCGGAAGACATCCACCTGCTTTCATTAATACGGATTCCCAATAGCCTTAAACATCTTTCAACACGGATATCATCGAAATAAATATCATGAATATAGGCACTATCAGCGTGCGTAATGTCCATGGCATGATAGCCCAGTGTTTTGAACCGTTGTTCCAGGATATCAATATTCAAAAAATGGACATCTTTAATTTCATTCATGGAAGTTTCATGTCCAATTTCAATTGCGCTTGCCTGATCTGCCCATAATGTAGAATTCCTGACCCTGACATTGGCTACATCCGCTCTATTTTTGCTGCCATGAAGACCTTTAATAGCTATACAATCATCCCCTGACCGGACAAAAACATCTTCAATAACAGCATTCTGAGTGTTTACCAGGTTTATTCCATCGCTATTGATAACATAACAGATGGTTTTAGTATCTCGGACAAGCACATCAGTACAGCTATTAAAGGTTGTTGTCCACATAGGAGCATCCATTACAATTATTCCACTCATTTCAACATGATTAGTGTTTTTGAAATTCACCAATCCGGGCCTTTCAATATCCATTGGCTCCCCCATTAGTTCACGTGCATAGACGGGAAATCTTCCTTTCAGGTAGGATCCATCCAGAATCCCCCTCCCCGTAATGGTCACATTTCTGGCATCTTCAACAATTATTCTGGCTCGTAGAATCGCACCTCCAGCCAGATATAAGGTTTGGTTACTATTTAATCTCAGGAATCCATATTCATCCTCGATTTCGTGAATTCCAGGGCCGAAATACAAGACATTTTCATCCGTAGAATCTGGTTTGGATATTTCAATCTCATCAGCAAAAAGCATCAGATTCCGGGTTGAGTTCCCATTAATTTCGATCGACAGTTTTTGAGGTTTATCTAAAGAAAAGGATACAGCCTTTCCTTCAATGCGTGGGATAATTCCCTTCGACAATGGACGTACTATCACTTCCCGGATATCAATACCCAGTGGCTCTATTTCAACCTCAACTTTGCCCGAAAAATCGAAATACACAAATGAAGCTGAATCCGGATCACTTTTTTCTGATTCCAGATCAAATGCATCCCATTCTACTTTTGTATCATATACTGATAGGGGTCTCTTATTCACTGTAACATTAAAAAACTTACTATTTCCCAGGGATTCAGGTGCATCATAAACAATTAATTCATTGTGCTCCCTTTGACATGAGAACAGGAAAAAGTAAAAGATGACAATGAATAAACTGCTATATTTCATGGAACACTAATTCCAGATTGATTGTCACAATATCAAATTGTCTTATAAACCTACTGTTTCAGCAACTGATCAGTGGCTAAAACAAGGAACATAAAATTCGTGGCTCCTCCACCTAATACATATTCCGTTTGTTGCCATAGAAAACTCCAGTTATCCTTTAACTCGGGATAATCAGGACGGATAAGCGCCGTGCCCGAGGCTACTCCTCCCGGAATATATGAAAGATCGGCCCGATTAACTCCATATGCCTGCAGAAGAGATTTCTCACCCACACCAGAAGCAAATGATGCAGTATTCATCCCCGGATGACATCCAAGTACAAACTGCATGGCATTATAGATAAGATCTGGCTTAAACACTTCAGGAAACCCGGTAACCAGAAAATAATGACGAACTCCCAGATTCTGAATGATCCATCCTGCTCCCCAGATATTTGGTTTATATGGAATGCCAAATGGATTTTCTGCCATCTCCTTTTCAAGTTGTTTCGCATATTTCACAACAGCCTTATCCATATCTTTACGAAAGTCAGCATCTGTGATATGTTTGTAAATTCTGCCAACTGCCCATGCAGTTCCTGGCATATTGGATAAAATAAATTCCTTTTGAGCTACTATTGCATTCAGGTATTTTTTATCCATCGTAGTAAGATAAAGCTCAGCTGATGCTGAAACTTGATCTGCAACCATTTCTTTTTTACTCGTTATTTCAAATAATGCCTCTGCAGCAGCCAGCGACTCCTCTGCTATTTCTGGTTGGTAATCCTTTAAAACTCGTGCAGCTGCAGCTAAACTGGCTATGCCTATCATTTCATGACGGGCATGGTCCTCTGTAAACACCCAACGATCATCATACAATCCGGAATGATAAGCTGTCCTGCCATCTTCAGGCATTTCCGGATCATATACCAGATCGTCAGTCATAGCACCCCCATCTCCTTTTAATCCATATTGTTTTCTGGTTCTGCAGATGATTCCATCGTATAATCTTCCTAATCCCCTATAGCCACCAAGGACGGTCAATACTCCGTGTTCAACCTGCTGTAAATAATCTGATACACCATCCGTTCTGTGGATCGTTACCAGGCGTTTTTCCTGATCCACTGTTGTCACATCAAGGTCTTTACCAAATAATTCATACATCTGGGCAAGTCGCAACGTGGTATTCGCCTGGGATTCCACCCTGAGATCATAATCTCCTGCATCATGCCAGCCACCTCGATCGATAAATGGAACATGCTGAGGATGTTTGTAATCCACGAAAGTTTCCGGCCCCTGGCTATACCCATCAAAATGCTCATGATTTGTAGGCGCCATGAGAGCATCATCCAGATGGCACCAGTCATGCCATACCCGTGATCCCTGCTCTATACGCATATGGCACATTTGAACTGGCAGGAAATATTCCAGGATCGGTTGCCATACATATCGTTCATAAATATCCTGGCCGATTTTAAAATGATTCGATTTAATATCCCCATATTTCACCTGATATATGCCTGGTTCTGAGATAGAACTGAAATCACAAACTGCATACTGATACCGTAGATATTTACCCCAAAGCGTCGCCTGATTTGAAAAAACAGTAGATTTTGTGCCATTTGGATTAACTTTTATAACTTCTACTGTTCCGACATTTGAGACTGTTTTATCTAACTCGATAACTGCTTTCTTTGGTTCACTAGTCTTGTAACCTACCTGGCTTAGATGTATAACCGGTTTATATATATAGTTTTTTTCAGGAAATGCCTCAACTTCCCACTTAATGACTTCATCTGTAACACCTGCCGGGACGGCAGTCCTGATAATGAACCAACCACCTTTCGAACTCCTTCTTCCATCAGTCAATTGAAGATTCCCCTTAAGTGCCTTGATGGTCAATCGCTGAGATTCTGTCTCAGGTGCAACTGTCAGTAATTTCCCTTCTGAATAAGGTTTGATATCTCCATTTAACAGGGGGCCATACGAATCAGTAGGGAAAGTCCCCACCTGCCCATCCATGTTCCAGCTTTTACCGAATAATATTGTCGGGAATAGTTCAAGCCTGAACCAGGCCCTGCCTACCCATTCTTCCGGAATTGGTTTATCAAGATTTAATGTTACTATTGCTTTGGTACCCTCTGCTTTTACTTTAACATTATAGGTTAAAGGAACATTCTCATACTTTAATTGCTGCTGGATGATACCTACCTTTTTATCAATATTTTTTTCACCTTTTTCAGCGTATCGCGATAAACGAAGGTCACCATTGGCAGCAACTCTCACACCATTCTGAATAATAGTTATCCCGCTTTGATGTCCGGAGGGATAATAATCATCAAAAACCATGATCGTAACTCCCTGCATTTCAAAATATCCCTGATCATTGATAGTCAGATTATTTTGTCCATAAAGAGGGGAAAGTACCAATAATAATATCAGGTTGCTGATACATAGTCTCTTGCTAAAATTCTGGATTGTTTTCATTGTTTAAAAAGTTTAAAATGGATTATGGCTTAACATAAAATAGTAATATTCAATGTAACTTAAATCTTTTCAGACTGCAAGTTAATTCTGCAGCAAATGAGTTAAAAAATATGTCAGCATGATATCAGTTGTCGGGCCAGATCCTGATCATGGAAACTCCATGTGCCGGAATCTCGGTAGAATATATTTTATCATATGTACCAATATCTTTCTGACGCCATAAGTCCCGAATCTGTTGATCCCCCTTCAGGGAAAGCTCTTTCCACTTGACGCTTAATTTCACTGCTTGATTCACTAAACTAAAAATACCCACTGCTTTGGAACCATCAGACATATCTTTTACCAAAACGAAATCTCTATCGTTTTTCCTTACAATTCTTGCCTGCTGTCCGAGTGGATCCTGATCCACCGCAATCACTTCATGGTTACAAAGTACATTCAGCGTGAAATTGTCCAGTTTTGCCATATCACCACTGAAAATTAACGGAGCTGCCATCAGACACCACATCGACATATATGAGTATTGCTCATGAGGAGTCAGTGCAGTCGGTGTTCCCTCAGCCATTTCGTGAGCGTTTCCAACCCAACCGATCAGGATATAATCAGGATCATTCCAGCCTCCTGGTTGTGCAAGCTGCCAGTGTTCAGCGTTACTAAAACCAATATGATAAAATCCAGGCAGGTCACCTCCTCTTTCAAGACCCAGATCACCGGTTGTACGCCAGCAATTACCTACTTCTGCCCCCCACTCCCATACATTATCCATCCCATACTGGCACAGGTTCAGAACAATATCCCTGTCTAGTTTATTTAATTCTCCCCACATGATTTTATAGGGTTTTATATATTCTTCTCTCGATTTATCTTTTGCTTTTTTTCGATAGCTGCACCAGTCATATTTCAGGAAATCAAATTCCCAACTTGCAAACGTCCGGGCATCAAGGGCTTCATTTCCCCAACTACCTTCATATCCTGCACAGGTACTGGGGCCCGGAGAAATGTACAATCCGGCTTTTAATCCTTTGGAATGAATATATTCAGTCATGGCATTCATATCCGGAAATCGACCATTGGGAATAATAACATTATTTTCGTCTCTCCTCTTTCCACCAATCCCCGGATCCTTAGAATCAAGTTTTCGCATCCAGCAATCGTCGATGTTTACATATTGATAGCCATATTCGGCCATTCCCGTTGCTATCATCTGATCAGCAGCTTCACGCATTGTGGCATCGCTGATCCGGTCATAATGAATATACCAGCTGTTCCAGCCCATGGGAGGTGTGAGGGCCAGTTTATCCCCAACCATTATTTTAAATTCAAATGTGTCTTTCCCGTGTTTATTTTTGGCCGTAATTATTACTTTATGAATCCCCTTAGCGTCAGTAGATCCGGTAATAAATCCTTTCTTTTCATCTGAAGACATCCCTGCAGGCAGACCTTCCACATAAAAATTTATTGGACGTTCCCCAGTACATGGAATCCTGTATAGAAATGGAGAATCGGGCCTTACTCCATATATGGATGGCCCGTTTATTCTTGGAGATAATGGTGGAGCCGGTGTAAGAATGTAATCGCTGTAATCGGGTGCATTCAACTGTTGAGATTTTGAATGAATGCTTATCAGAACGAATATTATTGCTAGTAAATATGTAGTTACTCTTTTCATAGTTATTGTTTCTGATTATGCAAATTGAATTGAAATCACCATTAATTCTTTGGTAGATTTTTCGCTACCACCGGTCGCCTAAGGCTTGCCGATGGCGATGCGCTCAAAATGACAAGATTGGTATTAATTTCCAAGCTCCGCTTGGAAATTAATACTTTTTTTGTCTTCCCGACGTAAGGAGGGATCTGCCCAAAATTGTTTTAAAAACATCTCCCAAATTCATTTTCATATATATAATCAAGAGATGGCATCTCTGAATCCATTAATTCTTTTGTCTAATCCACATCCTTGACCTGGCAGGCATATCCAAAATGGCTATATCTTCACTAATAGCTATATCTTTCCCGGTAATCTTATCGATATATTCTCCTGAGGCCAGCTTAAGAGTTGGGCTGACTTCTTCACTATTATAGTTATGTACAACTATATCGCCATTTGCCAGTGTTTGCATCGAAACCTTGACAGGGGCGTCCAGTTCGAGATTAAGAGGTGAGTTAAATACATTCCGGATAATATTCGCCCAATCAATGGGAAGCTGAAGCATACCAAGTGGTTTTGGACAAAGAAGAACCTCCCCTACGGCATCGAAATCCGCCTGGGAAAATGTATGCGAATTCAGAACGAAGATGTTACTTCCTTTATTCTGAGTTAAATATGGGACCTTTTCTCCGTCAACAACAGCTTCCAACAAAACTTCAGCATTACTGGAAGAAAGTATGGTTTCCATTTCTAATGGTAAATCCATTTCAATTGTTTGATCAAGTGAGATTATGGACTGCGCTTTTAATGATTTTATCATTCCCGGTGGCTCAACACCTGCCAGTTCAGCTATTTCCTCCTTATTCGTAATAGAAGCCAGGAATCCAGCTGTTATGATGATCCTTGCTCCATTTTGAAGAGATTGTTGAACCTTATTGAAAATATCAGGATCCTCTGCTGCCTGGGTAGGCAGAAAGATAACTCCGGCTTCTTCAGGATACTGAGATACCGGTATCAGTGGAATTCCAAACATCCCGATGAAATCCATGACATAGAGATCCCCACCTGCATTACTATTGGGAGGTTTGTAGGCACTGACCCCAACTACCGGAAATTCTTTTACAGTTTTTGCCAGATCAGCCAGATGGTGATAGTTTAATCTTAACAGGTGGTGTCCTTCGTGTCCGTTTGTAATATTGAAATAGTTGAATAAGCACAATTCCTGTGAACCTGCCAATACAGACTGCCAAGCCTGATCATAAAAATCGTTCCTGTCACATTCAATATGATCAAACCAGGAACCGCCAATCTTATTCCCGGAAATTGAAGCCAGCCACCTGTAATTCACAAATCCCTCATATGGTTGCACAAATCCGAATCGCTGCGTATTCATGTTTCGGGTCTCAGTGCCGACCCAGACCTGGTCATATAATGCTGTCTCCTGAACAACATCATAACCAAAAAGATGAAACCGGTCATACCATTGTGGATACTTGATGATCATATTGATATCAGGATTAATCTTTTTAACCGGGTCGATAAAAATGTTTGATTGGAGTTCTGTTAACAATTCACGTCTGTAAAGAGACCAGCTTTTCTCTCCTTTAGCTTCATTTGATTCAGCACTCGTATCATCAGTACATAGAAAATCATCTACGATAAACGAATCAAAAATGGGAGCAACATCAACCATAACTTTCAGCAGGTCTTTCTGTGTCTTTTCATTTTGCCAGTTGAACCATCCATACCGTGCTTCCTGCCTCACACCAAAATCCGTACCTGGTACTGTGGCAATTCCTCCTACAACCTCGAATCCATTTTGAGTGAAATATTTTGTTACATCCTGCAGCGACTCCGGTGACACCACCAACCCGCTGCGATAAACTTCAATATATACCTTGTCGATCCCATTGGCTCTTAGAATAGAAATGGCTTCACGTCTACCTGCTACTGTGGAAAAAAGTCGTTCCACCGCCTGGGCAGTGACATAGGTACTCAATCTTAGATCATTACTTCGAGATTTTACATAAGAATAAAAATCATCAATTTGAGGCGCCTGAGGTGTACAAAAAGTGAATAATAGAAAAAAAGATATGGTTGAAAAAATGATTAAACCTCTCATATTCCTGTTATTTAGATATACTAAAAAATAATTATGTGCTAAGATCAATATTCTAATACACCGGTATGCATTGTCATCTTCCATTCATTCCCAACCTTGGAATAAACCTTGCATACCCGTCCTTTCCAGTGACTTTTGATTCCATTCGCATCAATCCATAATGTGTCAATGTCAACTACAGCGAATGCACCGTCTTTTTCATCTGATATTACGATCTTTCTAATCTTTCGCTTATTATGTGTCAATTTATGACTTTCGAACAAGTCCTGCCATCCTTTACTCCATTTCACCCAATTGAATTTACCCATCACCAATTCCCAATCCATCGGATCATGAGAATCAGGTGTTGGAGGCCAGGGCCAAACCATGTCATGATGAAATATTGACATCAACGATCCTATATCCTGGGTGTCCCATGCTCTCGTTTCCCTGTTTACAATCTCGGTTATTTCAATTTCTTCTTTTGTCATTCCATAAATGGACATTAGTTGTACTATTTCTGTCAGCTACCTCATTTTCACGATTAAATCAATATCCCCTCTTCCCACTTTTCAACATGACCTGATTGTCTTCCATAATATAAATCCACAAATGCTATTAATGACTTCCGTGCATCTCCCAGCGGATAGAAGAATGCGTCCCAGTTTTCACTGTCTTCACCATCATGGTTCGGGATAACATATTCGAATTTGTGCGCCATCTTTAATTCAATGTAGGCACTGCCTGCTCTTTTCTCTATGTTTTCCAGGTCTTTAAGTGAAAGTTCTGTTTTCTGTTTTTTTGTCCTTCGAAGTAATTTTCTCCTCATGACATCAGTTGCCAGATCAGGAAGTGAGATATCGGAACCAGCTTTTTGAAGAAATTGGATCTCTTCTATTGAAATCGGAGACATGAATATGGTTAACTTATCCACCTTTTCAAGATTATTATGGGAAAGTAACATGCTTCCAACGAATGGATTCCCCTCAAAAAAAACATCTCCTGAACTAAGTTGTGACGATAACTCCATTAAATCCAATGCCTGAAGATCACCCCGTACTTCCAATTTAACATATTGCTCTTCCGGTTTTAGATCTTCGATCTGTTTACGGGTTCGAAAGTGATAATCAATGCCATCACGTTCACCTGGCCGGGGCTGCCTGTCGTTGTACAATACCATTGGTTGAAGATTACTTTTTATCTCAGGATAAAACTTTGCCAGGGCTTTATCGAGAGGACTTTTTCCCACACAGGAGAGGCCGGACAAAATGATTAATCTTCCGCTCATGGCAATTAAGTTTTACTATACAGGTCGGTTAATAACATGAATATAGTAATTTCTTAACCAACAATCTGCTCCTTTGTAATACACAATTAAATATGACCATTAGCGATATCTATATATTCGAACAACCACACCCTTCAGGGTGTAGGATCAAAGGATAAATTCTAATGGGCTTCAGTTCTGATACAAATGATGATGGGCAAAAGCCCGTAAGATTTTCTAGCTCGATTTCCACAACCTGAAGGTTGTGGTTTATCAAAACAGGTTAGCTAAAACAGAATGGATTAATTCAGAACTAATTCCTACATTTAGTCAAGCACATTTTTTTTCAATCTAATTAAGAACTCAGATCATGAAAAACGATACTTTTAACAGGCGGCAATTTATTAAATCTTCAACTGCTGTTGCTGTTCTCGGATCAGTAGGAATGAGTTGCAAGTCAAGGAAAGAAGAAGAGAAGAAAGAAGAGATAGTAGAACAGGATATAACTGCTTCAACCATTCCAAGGTGGCGGGGGTTCAACCTGCTTGAGAAATTTATTTTTACCCATAGTAATGCTCCATTCCAGGAATCTGATTTTGAAATGATGGCTGAAATGGGATTTGACTTTGTCAGACTACCGATGTCCTACTGGTGCTGGTCCGATCCAAATGATTGGCGATTGCTCAAGGAAAAGTATTTAAAGGAAATTGACCAGTGTGTGGAATTTGGCAAACAATATGGTGTTCACGTGAGCCTGAATTTTCACCGCGCTCCCGGTTTTTCTGTTGACAGATCAGCAGAAGAGCCATTTAACCTCTGGACAGATGAAGAAGCTCAGCAGGCATTCGATTATCACTGGACTCATTTCGCTGAACGATATAAGGGAATACCAAATAAACATGTCAGTATTAACCTGGTAAACGAACCGGCTACGTATACAACCGAAAGGATAAAGCCGGTAGAAGAGGAAGTATATGCGAAAGTTGCAAGGCGAGTGACTAAAGCCATCCGTGATGTTGATCCAAACCGGCTTATTATTACCGACGGCCTCTGGTGGGCGAGAAATCCCATCCCTTCTCTGGCTGACCTGGATATTGTGCAGAGTACACGTGGATATGAACCTATGCAAATTACTCACTTCAACGCATCCTGGGTACATGGGGCACAAACATGGCCTGCCCCAACCTGGCCACTTAACCAGATAAAGGAAGCTGAGTTGAGATGGGCACATAAAGAATTGCATGAAGTATATATGAATAAGTTGGACAGTTGGGGAATTCCATTTGAAATGCCATGGGGTAAGGAGAGATTGAAACTCCAATTGATTAATCCATGGCTGAAGCTTCAGGAAATGGGGGTAAGCGTTCATGTAGGTGAGTTCGGCGCTTTCAGTCGTACCCCTCATAAGGTTGTACTTGGTTGGATGCGTGACCTGCTATCACTCTGGAAGGATGCCGGATGGGGATGGGCAATGTGGAATTTCCGGGGTGGATTTGGAATTCTTGACAGTAACCGGGAAGATGTGAAATATGAAAATTATAAGGGACATAAGTTGGACAGGGAGATGCTGGAGTTGTTGAAGGAATTTTAAGAATACCATTCAGGGATGCCATCTCTACCCCCATTATGGGATGCTATCTTTGAACTTAAAAAACGCATAGAGAGATAGCATCCCTGAGGAATTGAGGAATGGCATCCCTGCCTACTTATTTGATATTAAAGCTGAACTATCTCATCACTCGATGTTTGTGCATCCAAAACTGCAATTGCAGTCATATTAACAATCTCTCTAACCGAGCTTTCCATTTGAAGAATATGAATAGGCTTCCTAATCCCAAGTAAAATCGGACCGATCACCTCAGCTTCTCCAAGCTCCTGCATCATTTTATAGGCAATATTTCCAGCGCTTAAATTCGGGAAAATAATAGTATTCACATCATAATCAGCAAGTTTGGAAAACGGAAATTTACTTTTTCGTAATTCCGTATCAAATGCATAGTTAGCCTGCATCTCTCCATCCACAATTAAATTAGGATAATCCTTATGTAATATTTCAATTGCTTCCTGAACCCTTCCTGGACTTCCTTCTCTTATCGCTCCGAAATTAGAATATGATACAAGTGCTATTTTCGGTACAATATTGAATTTTCTTACTTCATTAGCTGCAAGAAGTGTTGTATCCGCTATGGCTCTTGCTGAGGGACAAATATTTACCGTTGTATCAGCAAAGAAATATGGCCCTTTTTTGGTCATTATTACATACATTCCGGCGATATGATTCAGGCTGTTATTCGCACCAACAATTTGTAGAGCCGGTCGAATCGTATCTGCATATTTTGTTGAATATCCTGATAAAAACCCATCTGCCTCACCGTTTTCCACCATCATCACCCCAAAGTAGTTACGGTTGTACATCAAGTCGTAACATTCAGGATAGGTTAGTCCTTTTCGTTGCCTCTTTTCAAAAAGTATTTCAGCATACTTCTTCCTTTCAGGAGTATGTTCCTCTGTCAGATTGTCAATAATAGGTATACCTGATAGGTCGAACATGTTTTCTTCGGCAATCTTTCGAATATTTTTTTCATCACCAAGTAATATTGGATGGGCAATACCTTCATTTTTTACTACCTGAACTGCTTTCAACACTTTGTATTTATCTGCATTCGCAAAAACGATTCGTTTGGGATTATTCCTGGCTTTTATTTGAACGCCATTGATCAACTGGTTGTATAAGCCCATCCGTTTCATCAAATCTATTTTGTACCCTTCCCAGTCGGTTATCTCTTTTCTGGCAACTCCAGTATCCATGGCAGCTTTAGCTACAGCTGGTGTGATGGTTGTAATCAACCGGGGATCCAGGGGTTTCGGAATGATATATTCCTTCCCGAATACGAGGTTTTTGCTTTTATAAGCAAGATTTACAACTTCAGGCACTTCTTCCTTTGCCAGATCTGCCAGAGCATATGCTGCAGCCTGTTTCATTTCCTCATTAATGGATTTCGCTTTTACATCGAGCGCACCCCGGAAAATAAACGGGAATCCTAGAACATTATTGACCTGGTTTGGATAGTCGGATCTGCCCGTAGCAAAGATTACATCATCGCGCGCTTCCATGGCATCTTCATATGAGATTTCCGGATCAGGATTAGCCATAGCAAATACGATCGGATCCTTGGCCATCGATTTGAGCATATCCTGAGATAGGACACCCGCTTTTGAAAGACCCAGAAAAACATCGGCTCCTTTAATAGCCTCTGCCAGTGTTTTTAGTTTTGTGTCCCGTGCAAATTGCTTCTTGTACTTATTCAGATCCTCTCTCGACTCTGATATTACCCCTTTACTATCCAACATTAATACATTTTTCGGTTTCACACCCAGACTCATATACAAATTTGTACATGATATTCCGGACGCACCTGCACCATTTACCACCACCCTCAAATCTTTAATATTTTTGCCATTTATTTCCAGTGCATTCAACAATCCTGCAGCAGAAATAATGGCAGTACCATGCTGATCGTCATGGAAAACAGGAATATCCAGTTCTGCTTTCAATCGTTCTTCCAATTCAAAACATTCCGGTGCCTTGATATCTTCCAGGTTGATCCCACCAAACGTTGGAGAGATGGCTTTGATCGTTTTGATCATTTCCTCAACATCTTTCTGATCGATTTCTATATCAAAGACATCAACATCTGCAAAGACTTTAAACAGCAAGCCCTTTCCCTCCATTACCGGTTTGCTGGCTGCGGGCCCGATGTCACCTAATCCAAGGACAGCGGTCCCGTTGGATATTACAGCAACAAGATTACTTTTTGCTGTGTATTTGTAAACATCTTCGGGATTGGAACTGATCTCTATGCAGGGTTCAGCTACTCCCGGTGAGTAAGCCAAAGACAGGTCGTATTGTGTGTTATAAGGTTTGGTTGGAATTACCTCGATTTTTCCGGGTTTCCCCATTTCATGGTAGCGCAACGCATCGCTCTTTTTAATGTCACTCATATCATTCTTGTTTTTAGATCATTTAAAACATGTCATTAATCTGGATTTACAGATCGTAAGATATTATCATGTAAACTTGACTGCACATAGGCAGGAGCACACTCAAAGGCCCTAAGGACCACAAAGGGCAATAATTATTACATGAGTAATCAGAAGTAAAATTATTATAGTCTATGATTGCTATTTTCATAAATTCACCTTATCGAATTTTGGTGTAATTCAAAAAAATGAAACTCATTGGCTTATTTATTATGTAAACAACAATTTAGCCCAAATTAATTCCATAATGTTGAAAAAAGATATAATCAGCGTATAAAAAATCGTTTTTTATTATTCTTCAGGGGATTCCATAAATTTAAGGACGGATTTCAAGACTCATTTTTTAAGGATTAACTATGAAACTCAAACGCCGACAATTTTTAAAATCTTCTGCAACTGGTGCAGCAATTGCCAGTTTTCCAATAGCAGGTTGCAGATCCAGTTCACCTGACACGGATTACACACCTCTGGATGAGGTATTATCCAAATCTGTATTGAAAAAAGCATTATTCCAGGAGCCGATAATTATTGATTCTCTGGATCTTTTAAGATATGGGAACAACTTCATTTGCAGGGTTCACTCTAAAGATGGAGCAGAAGGATTATCTGTAAGCAATAATGACCAGATGCGTTCATTATATCCGATCTTCATAAATCGATTGCAACCCTTTTTTATCAACAAGGATGCTCGTGATCTTGAATCGCTGATTGAAGAGGTGTATGTGTACAGAAGTAATTATAAACTTCAAAACCTGGCATTATGGGTTCCTTTGGCAACCATTGAATTTGCGATTCTGGATCTCCTTGGTAGAGTATCCGGAATATCTATTGGGAATCTTATAGGCACCATTCACAATCCAGAAATTGCGGTTTATAGAGCAAACAATTATCGTGGAAAGACGGCGGAAGAGTCGGTCGAACTAATTAAACATGATGTTGAAGAAACAAATGCCAGGGCATTAAAATTTAAAGTTGGGGGTCGAATGAGCCATAACGCCGACTATCCTCCCGGCAGGACAGATAAACTTATACCATTGATACGGGAAACTTTTGGTGACGATATGACAATCTATGCTGATTCAAATGGATCATATACTGTGGACGAAGCTATTCGGGTTGGAAGGCTAATGGAAGCACATAAATTTGACTTCTATGAGGAACCAGTACCATTCGACTGGTATGAAGAGACCAAAGATGTTGCGGAAATACTTACTATCCCGATAGCTGGAGGAGAGCAGGAACCCAGCCTTCACCAATTTCGTTGGCTCATTGGAAATAACGCCCTGGATATCGTTCAACCAGATATGTTTTATTTCGGTGGGATGATAAGGTCTATTAAAGTAGCACTGATGGGGCATGCACGAGGAAAAACATGTATTCCCCATATGTCAGGATCAGGATTGGGTTATTTATACATGATGCATTTTGTATCAGCACTTCCCAATGCAGGTCCTTTCCATGAGTTCAAGGGATTCAATAACCAGATACCATTTGAATGTGAGACTTCACCACTTACAAGTAAAAATGGCGTTTTAATGGTTCCCTCAGGACCTGGTTCGGGGATTGAAATCGATCCGGATTTTATCCAAAAACATGAAGTTGTGAAAGAATAAAATAAAAAAAGTAAAAATCCTTAACATTACATATTAGTTCGTTGCTACATTTATGATCATGGCTAAAAAAGGACAAGCAGAATTTACAAAATGGTTTGGCCCCTTATTAGATGCCCTAAGAGAGTTAGGTGATTCAGGCAAACCTAGAGAAGTTACAGAAACCATAGCTCGGAAATTAAACATCCCAGACAAAATTTTAGATGAAACCACCAAAACAGGTGTTCCCAAATTTCATAACCAGGTTGCATGGGCAAGACAATATTTAGTATGGGAAGGACTTCTTGATTCTTCAAAATATGGTACATGGAAACTAACAGCTCAAGGGAAAGAAACAAATATTAATAATGAAGAAGCTCGGAGAATTTTTTTAAAATGGGTTGACATTCATCAAAAGGCGAGAAAAGAAAAATTACAAAAAGAAGATGACAAAGAATTAGAAGAATTAAAGTCTGGAGAACTTGGAGAATCAACAACAACAGATTTATTATCAGTACTACAAGATCTAACCCCATCAGGATTTGAAAAAGTATGTAAAGAATTACTGCGAGAATCAGGATTCGAAAACGTAATAGTAACAGGGCAATCTCATGATGGAGGTATTGATGGATACGGAACACTTGAAATAAATCCATTCGTAAGTTTTAAAG
>JBHOSY010000086.1:0-19093 GCA_042584165.1 Bacteroidota bacterium
ACTTCTTTTTCAGCTTTGTCGAGATTCATTCTCAGGGATTTATTCTCATCAAGCACTTTTTCCCATTCCTGCGACAGGATGAGAAGGAATGCCTCAACTTCATCCTTATCATAACCCCTGAATACTTTCTCGAAGGATTTCTGTCTGATTTCTAATGGTGTGACCTTCATTTATGGTAAATTATAGATTTCCCAAATTGATATAGTTCTGTCATCACTGGCAGACAATAATTGATCATTAAATGATACCCATTTAAGTTTATTTACTGATGTACCATGACCAGCATACCTGCCTTTATCAATAACCTTTAAAAGCTTGAAACTCTTTGAGTCCCATATTTTTATTGATTTATCCATACTGCAGGTAGCAAAATATTTACCGTCTTCTCTGAATGCAATATCATTTATTGCATACATGTGTGCTACAATAGATTCTTTTAATTTGTACCCGTTACCGGAATCCCACACTTTTAAATGGGCATCCCGACTTCCACTTAGCAAATATTGGTAATCAGGAGCATATTGCAAGGCAAATACTGAATTATTATGTGCATTTATGTCCTGTTTTTTCTTCAAATCAGTGCTGCAAACAACTTTTATGCTATGATCACTGCATCCTACTGCGATTTCTTTCAGCATAGGATTATATGCCAAAGTACGAATCCTTGTATCCGATAACCTGCTTTTTTTACTTACAGTAAATGATTCAAGGTCAATCTTTATTAAAAACCCATCTCCATCACCAATAAACAGATAATTATCTACCTCAATTATATCAAAGATAGCTGATTTTGTAAGGTTCAGTGATCCGATTTCTTCATTGCTTGAAATATCGATCAAATGGATACCATCATGATTATGGCCCACAACCAATTTATTCTTATAGGTAGTATAGCACAAAGCGTATACTGAATTGTCGACTTTTGCTACAAGTTGTCCATTTTCTGGATTTTCAAGATCCCATTTTACTATCAATCCATCGGCTCCAGCGGAATATATATACCGCTGATCAGGATCCTTTTCAATTGAGTAAACAGAATCTTTATGTCCATGCAGGGTAGCTGCTTTATTTACTTCAATTTTTAGCATATTTTTGCAAACCCGGAATCTGTTTTTGTTTGATGGAATTCTGATGATAAATGCCGGTAGTAAAAATAGAAAATATCAGCGATGATTCATGTTGGGGTCTGTGGAAAATAGAAGAGACCCCAGAATCATTGATGGACCTGTCATTCTTATCAAATGAGGAGATTGAGGAACTTAGCCGTATCTCAAATCTAAAAAGAAAAAAAGAGTGGTTAGGTGCCCGTGCCCTGTTAAAGTATGTTATAAATAAACATCTTTCTTGGGATTACAGAGGCACTTTTAAGGATGAGAATAACAAACCTTTTCTTCATAACCATTCAGCACATATTTCAATTGCGCATAGCTTCCCATATGCTGTAGCGCTATTAAACAGAAACAGTGCTTGTGGTATTGATATTGAGAAACCAAAACCTGCCTTGTTTCATGTAGCCCCTAAATTCCTGAATACATATGAATTTAAGAACATTAAACATATGCCGGAAAACCTGTGCCTCACCTGGGCAGCCAAAGAGGTTCTATATAAGTTGCATGGAAAGCAAAAGCTTAGTTTCAAAGAAAACCTTCACATTGATCCAGAGAGTCTTAATAGTAAAAAAGGACTTATAAATGCTGAGATTGAACTTTCTGAAACCTGCACAAAATATTCGCTGGTTTATGAAATCATGGAGAGTTATGTGATCTGTTATAGCCTATAATCGATTATACCTGATCCTCATCTCCTGATGATATCCCATTCAGTAAGATCTTAATTTCATCTACCCGATAATATTCCCCCAGTTTTTCAAAGGAAACTGTAAGATTACGCAGAACCCGTTTTATGATATCAAGATTAGTACAGGGTTCAAAAAACAAATCCAAAGGAGTAATATGTAAATGAGATACATATTGTTCTATATCTGCCCGGGAAAAGATTAGCCCCCTGTTAAATGCATTTATATAAAACTGGAGTTGTGGTGTTTTATAGGTGCATATAAACAAATTCGGAAGATTAACTCCATAAATCGGTAATTCCAGCTTTTGTGCAATAAGTGTATAAATCACACACAGCAATATCGGATTCCCTTTTTTGGTTTGAAGAACCACATTAATCATGGAATTTCCGGGTGAATGGAAATTTTTTGTATTTGCGCTGAATTTATATGTAGAGAATAAAACGTTATTCAATATTTTAACCTGGTCATAGGGATGTATTTTCGGACGGAACTCACGCCATGCCTCCTGATATATCTGTTCTATTTCCTGCTTTAAGAACTGCAATTCAATATCAGGATACATATATGTTGCAATCAACCATATCCCTTCAAGTAGATCGTTGCTGCCATTTTCCTTCCAGGAAACAAGCTGGGATTTAAGATGCTCAAACTGAAGGATATGGATTATCTCTTCAATCTTTTTCTGTATAACCGGATTAAAGTTAGTTTCCCATTCCGTTTCCAGAAGTGGTATCACCTGATTCCCCAGGGAAAGGATTTTTTCTTCCACGTGAGATACAATGCTTGTATCATCATCATCCAATAGGGACAGCAGTGCTTTAATTTCTTTATCCTCCATTTACCACAAATAAACCAATCCTAACGTGAAATAAAAATGATTTTTCTGCCAGGGTTATTACTTCTTCTCAGACTTATCTTTCTTTCCAAATACGGATACTTGAACATATCGGCCAGGATTTTCCTTAAAGTCAACAAGCAATTTATCCAGATCTTCCGCAGTTCGTGTAAGATAGAAATAAAGTGAATCATCATGCAGGAGTTTCCCGGCAGTTCCTTCGCCCTCATTCAAGTTTGCCAGCAAGGTATCAAGATTTTGAAATGTTGAGTGGGCAGTTTGCATCAGTTCATTTATTCGTAAGGTATTTAATGAATCCATAAATGTATTGGCATTGGCAAGCAAAGGTTTTAATTCTTCAGAAGCAGAATCAAGATTCATAGCCATTGAGCTTAAACTGGCCATCATTGCATTAATGTCCTCCTGATTCTTGACAGCCAGCATCCTGTATGAGATTATGGTTTTCCTGAGTTCAATCATAGCCTCTTTTAATTCTAATTCGGTACCCTGGAAATTCTCAAGAATCGAATTTAACATCTTTATTGTTGTTCCAAGATCATCTGCAACCGGCAATGTTCTCTCAGTAATAGATTCCAGAATACCCACATCCACAGTTGATTTAAGTGTGTCCCCCGGTTCAATGGGATTTTCAATCTCATCCGGAATCTCAAGTTTTATTGCTTTGCCACCCAAAAATCCCTCACTGATCAATATTGCTACCGCTGATTCATCCAATGTGATATTATCGTCTATATCAATTTCAACAAGGATCTGGTTTTCCATGTTTTGCATGAATATGATATTGCTAACTCTTCCTACAGATAATCCATTGATGTATATTGAATTTGATACGGTTAATCCATCAATATTAGAATAGATGGCATAATACCTGTTGGATGATGAAAAAAAGTCTTTGCCCTTCAGATAATTGAAACCAAGATATAGTAACGTTATACAGATTATGCCGAATACGCCAATTTTAAACTCTTTGGAAATTTTCACAATAAAGATCAGATTTTAGTATATAAACGGATATTCCTATCTTTCAGATTCTATTTCAGCCTTATAATCTCGAAATGCCCTGAAAATCCCTGATGCAAGATACACTTGTCCAAGGTCATCATTAAGATATTTCTCTTCTTTTGGATTACTCAAATAGCCAACTTCCACCAGAACACTTGGCATCGAAGTTCGAAATAATACCCAGAATCCTGCCTGCATAACTCCTCTGCTTCTTCTTCCAACCCTGTTTTTAAATTGATCTTCTATTTTTTCTGCAAGACTGAGGCTGTTTTCAAGGTAAGCATTCTGCATTATGCTGAACATTATGTTTGACTCAGGTGAATTAGGATCAAAACCCTCATACTTCTCCTGGTAATTTTCTTCCAGCAGGATAACTGCATTCTCTCTTTTTGCTACTTCAAGATTCCGTTCTGATCGATGCAATCCCATCACATAGGTTTCTGTCCCGTATATCATACTTTTGTTACTCGGGACTGCATTACAGTGGATGGAAATGAAAACATCCGCATCATTTTTGTTAGCAATTTCAGGTCGGTCATTTAGATCGACAGATGTATCACTTGTTCGAGTAAAGACTACTTCGACATCCTTTAGGTTTTCTTGTATGATGCGGCCCAACTTTTTAGCAATTTTTAAGGCAATATCTTTCTCCATGCTGAAGGAACCAAGAGTTCCCGGGTCCTTTCCACCATGTCCTGCATCAATAACAACTTTTTCAACCTTGAAAGTCTTAATTCCTGTTGGTTTAAAAGATCCCAATACAATCAAAAGGACCAAAAGTGGAATCAAAATAAGTTTTCTCACAATATTTCGGTTGTTACATGTTATTAGGATAACTTTACACAAATTTGTAAATTTTTCAGAAAAACTGAAAGTGGGTTTGAATATATACAAACGTGCGAGTTTGGGTTTGTTTTTTCTGATACTCATCACAAAAGCTTTTTGCCAAGATATTTCAGGCGACTCAACGGCAATTGACACCCTTTCAGTTATTAACACTCTAGCATCTGATTCTCTTACTGTTACTGACAGCTTATCTGCAAAACAGGACTCCTTAAATCTTGTACCACAGGGTGATATTGAAACTACCATCAATTATTCTGCCAAAGATTCCATGAACTTGAGTTTGAATAACAGGATTATTGATATATACGGGGATGGAAAGATTACCTATGGTGACATAGAATTGACAGCTGATCGCATCGAAGTGGATTACGCAGTGCAGGAAATATCAGCAGAAGGAAGTGAAGACACGCTGGGAAATAAGTATGGGGAACCTGTTTTTAAAGACGATCTGGAAGTATATGAAACCAAAAAAATGCGCTACAATTTTAAAACCAAGAAAGCTATTATAAAAGGTGTTGTTACCCAGCAGGGAGAAGCAATTATGCACGGGAGCAATGTGATGAGAAATCAACATGGTGACATGTATATCGATCATGCAAAATACACTACATGCAACCTTCCTGAACCTCATTTCCATATCGAAGCTGAGAAACTGAAGGTAATACCAAATAGTAAGATCATTGTCGGTCCATTTCATATGAGAGTCGCTGATATTCCAGTACCAATTGGTTGGGGATTTGGGATGTTCCCAATGCCAAGGAAGAAATCATCTGGAATCATTGTACCAACATTTGGAGAAGAAACCCGCAGAGGATTTTATTTGCGAGATGGAGGATATTATCTCGCCCTCAGTCAATATTTTGATCTAACGCTTACCGGGGAAATCTATTCCAAAGGCAGCTATGGCTTAAACGCAGCAACCATATACCGGAAAAGATATGCATTCGACGGTCGATTCAATTTCAAATATAACAGGCAGAAGGGAATAGAGGAGGGAGACTCCTCAGTATTGCAGGATTTCTGGATCAACTGGAGTCATAGTCCAAAAACCAAGGGAACCGGTCGTTTTTCTGCTTCGGTAAATGCCGGATCCTCGAGCTATAACCAGAACAATCCATCATATTACGATATGTCCCGAAATCTCAACCAGGAATTCAGCTCCAATGTTTCCTATTCAAATGTAATTCATGGAACTCCTTTTAACTACAGTACAAAATTCAGATTACAGCAAAATACAAGTACGGGTGTCGTGAACATGAATCTGCCGGATGTATCAGTGAACATGAATCGGATATACCCATTCAAAGGAAAGGCGCCATCTGCAAAAACATGGTGGCAGAAAATAAATATGGGATGGTCAGCGGTGGCAACCAATAAGATATCAAATAATAAGGTGAGGAGCCCATTTGGCAGTAGCATAAACATAGTCAATAAGGATCCTTATTATGACAGCATTGTCTCGTTTGAAGATGGTAATATCAACCAGATACTTGACCGAATGCAATATGGTGTCAAACACAGCATCCCGATATCAACATCACTTAAAATATTCAAATACTATACATTCAGTCCCTCATTCAGTTATTCTGAGCTATGGTATGGTAAAGAACTTCATTATGAATGGGATGATGACCTTAACGGTGTAAAAATAGATACGCTGGAAGGTTTCTCAAGAGCTTATTCCTTTAATTCCGGGGGAAGTATGTCTTCCAGGTTATATGGTACAGTGTATTTTAAAAGCGAGAAGATCCAGGCAATCAGGCATGTTATAACACCATCTATCGGGGTTTCATTTGCACCCGATTTCTCCAATGAGAAATATGGATACTATCAGGATGTTCAGATTGATTCAATAGGTAATACAAGGCGCATGTCTAAATACCAGGGATTTGTTTATGGAACCCCTTCACAGGGAGAAAATGCAAGTTTGAGCTTCAGTCTAAATAATAATCTTGAGATGAAGGTAAAAAATGACAAGGATACTACTGAACAATCCAAAAAGGTATCGTTACTGGAAAATTTATCCTTTTCAACCGGGTATAATTTCCTGGCTGATTCATTCAATCTTTCAACAATCAAGATCAGTGGAAGGACAAATTTATTTAATAGAAAACTTGGCTTGAATTTTGGCGCCACAGTTGATCCGTATATTTACCTCGTAGATAGTATTTATTTTGATGGTGAAGGTAATCAGAGAGCTAATCAAACCAGGGTAAATCAATTTGCCTGGAACAATGGCCAGGGTCTTGGTAGGATATCCAGTTTTAATTTCTCTGTAAGCACCAACCTGAATCCCAAGGCCAGGGAAAGCAAAAAAGATAAAATAGGAGATAACCTTTCTGAAGATGAGGAGGCTGAAATGGATTTTATTGAGGCGAATCCGGACTTATACGTGGATTTTGACATTCCCTGGAGTTTACGGCTTAACTATAACTTTAACTATAGAAGAGTCGGATACAATGAACCATCCATCACACAATCTTTACGGCTAACGGGTGATGTCAGCCTGACTAAAAAGTGGAAAATTGGTTTTTCTTCAGGGTATGATTTTGAGAAAAAGGATTTCACACAAACCAATTTCAATGTTTCAAGAGATTTACATTGCTGGGCATTCGCTTTTACATGGATCCCATTCGGCCGATACCAGTCCTATAATGTAACAATTAATGCGAAATCATCACTTCTCCAGGATCTGAAGCTTAACAGAAAAAGGAGTTGGTGGGATAATTAAAATAATGAACAATGTAAAAGCTGATATTATACCTAAAGTTGCTGATGAGGTCCGTAAGAGAATGAAAGGCGCTGAAGGAGGTCATGACTGGTGGCACGTATTCAGGGTCTGGCAAGTTGCCAAAACCATTGTAAAAGGAGAATCTGCTGATCTTTTAGTTGTAGAGTTGGCAGCATTGCTTCATGATATCGCTGATCCAAAGTTCTATGGAGGGGATGAAGAAGTAGGTCCACGAATGGCCCGGGAAATTCTGAATTCATATGATCTTGAGGATGATCTGATTAACAAGGTTGTTTATATAATTCGCAACATATCATTCAAGAATTCTTTCGATAATAATTATGATTATAGTGTTGAACTGAAAGTAGTTCAGGACGCAGACCGGTTAGATGCTATTGGAGCAATTGGAGTCGCACGTGCATTTAACTATGGTGGTTTCAGGAACAGCGCCATTTTCGATCCGGATATCAAACCTGAAAAATTTCAATCGAAGGAGGAATATAAAAACAGCGACTCACCAACAATCAACCATTTTTATGAAAAATTGCTGCTATTGAAAGAAAAAATGAATACTGAAACCGGGAAAAGAATGGCCATCGAAAGACATGCATTCCTGGAAGAATTCTTAGCAAGATTTCACATGGAATGGGAAGGTGATGCATAATGGATCCTTATTCAATCATATCGGATTTCCCTGAACCATTCATTTTCAATTGCTGGAAGCATCATTTTAATTTCATCATAGAAGAGATCAGCATCGCTAAAGCCAGCCAAAGTAAAGACAGATTACTCCGGGGTTTAAAGAAAATCGGTAGTTCACAAATAGACCTCTATATCGGAGGAATCACTGCGGAAATGATAACCCGGCAGATTTCAGTTAAACTGGAAAGGATGAACCTGATGGATCCTATTCCTTATCTGCAATGGATTCACGGGAATCCTGATCAATATCAGAAGATCCAGATTGATGACGGTTCATGGTGGACCATGAAAGAAGGAAACTTGTCTGGCAGACATATACACATTCATCCGGGGAGGTATTCTCTTCATACCATTCGCGTAAAAGCGACGGTACTGAAAACAGTAATCACATTGGTGTTTCTATCAGAAAAATATAATGATGGGATCCCGGATGTAAATGAAATCAATCAGGCAAGGATCAATATACTCGATCTTCCGCCGGTAAAAAATGTAAAAGAAAACAGTGAATTCATGTCAGTATTGAAAATGTTTAGTCAGACTCTTAGATTAAAAGAAAACCCATAATAATTCATTAAATTATCAGATCATGAAATCCTATTGGCGAATCATTTTAAGAGAATTGGGCTGGCTGGTGATTGCAACACTATTGGTGATTCTTTCTTTCGTTCTGACCGGTACATTTTTTAATTTCTGGATCAAAGATGTTAAGCTTATTTCGATCCTCTCCCTCATCTTTTATGGTGTTATTGGGGTATATCGAATTCTTAACTGGCTGGCTCGAAAATCACAAAACTCAGAGTAGCCTAAAAAATAATTTATCTTGTTTTAAGTAGAATCAGGCGCCTATTGTTCGTTGTTATCCCATTTAACATCTTTTAACATGCAATGTTCCTTAATTATTTGCTAATTTCGCCATCGTTAATTTGAAATCTCCCATGAATAATTTCAATAAACTGAATACGATAACTGGCTGGATTCTTTTTGCCATCGCAACGGTTGTTTTCTGGTTGACAGTTGAACCAACTGCAAGTTATTGGGACTGCGGTGAATTCATTTCAGTATCCTATAAACTTGAAGTGCCCCATCCTCCGGGTGCTCCTTTCTTTCTACTCGTAGGAAGGATGTTTTCTTTCCTTGCATTTGGTGATGTCTATAAAGTGGCATACTGGATCAATATTGTCAGTGTATTAAGTTCCGGGTTTACTATTCTTTTCCTTTTCTGGGCAATTACCCTTTTTGCACGAAAGTTAATGCAAAAGAATGATGATGAACTGACTCAAATTGATATCATGGTAATAATGGCGAGTGGCATTGTGGGTTCTCTTGCCTACACGTTCTCTGATACATTCTGGTTTTCCGCCGTTGAAGCTGAAGTGTATGCCATGTCATCATTTTTTGCTGCATTTGTGGTTTGGGCTATGCTGAAATGGGAACGTGTGGAAGATGAAAGTATAGGTAACAAGTGGCTCCTGCTCATATTCTATATGATGGGTCTGTCTATTGGAGTCCACCTGCTTAACCTTGTCACCATTCCGGCATTAGGGCTTATTTACTATTTTAAAAAGTATCAACCTACAACAAGGGGTGTGGTCATTACCCTGGCTATCAGTGGAGCCATAATCCTGCTTGTAAACAATTTCATCATTCCAGGCCTTCCATCCGTTGCAGCCGGGTTTGAAAGATATTTTGTTAATTCTTTAGGACTGCCTTTCTATTCCGGGACGATCTTTTTTGGCTTGATAATAACCGGATTGATCGTTTATGGTATTTACAAATCCCATCTTAATGGAAATCATCGCTTAAATACTGTTTTACTTGCTTTATCCTTCATCTTAATAGGGTATTCAACCTATTCTCTGGTGCTTATACGATCCACTTATAATCCTCCAATTGACGAAAACAATCCTGAAAACCTGATGAGCTTCGTGTCCTATCTGAAAAGGGAGCAGTATGGTTCAAGACCATTGACATACGGACAGTATTTCGATGCGGAGATCACTGACCAGAAAAGTGGAGCACCTGTATGGGTAAAAGGAGAAGATGAGTACGAAATTTCGCAATACAAACTCGAATATGTTTACAATCCTAACCGGATGACCATACTCCCAAGGGCTTACAGTTCTCAACCAAATCATATCGATAATTACCGTAAATGGATGAACCTTAAAACAAATGAATCTCCAAATTTTGCGGATAATCTCGAATTCATGTTCCGGTACCAGCTGGGCTATATGTATATGCGCTATTTTCTCTGGAATTTCGCCGGTAGAGAAAGTGATATTCAGGGTGCTGACTGGTTAAGCCCACTTGACTACCTGAAAGAAATTCCACAACAACTGAAAGAAAACAAAGGACGTAACACGCTATTTATGTTACCTCTTTTACTGGGATTGCTTGGTATGTTCTTTAACTATAGAAAATCCCAACAGGTGTTCAGTATAATTATACTTCTGTTTTTCATGTTAGGGATGGCTCTTGTTTTGTATCTAAACTCGCCCCCTGTTGAACCCCGGGAAAGAGATTATATTTATACCGGATCATTTTATGCCTATGCGCTTTGGATTGGTCTGGGCGTTATGGCTTTGTATCATCTGTTGCTGCGGATCATTAAAAACAATAAAATTGCTATCGCTATTGCATTTTCTATTGGAATGGTCATTCCAGTCATCATGGCAGTTGAAAACTGGGATGATCATGACCGGTCTGATCGATATTTCTCTGTAGATACTGCTAAGAATTTCCTTGATTCCTGCGAACCGAATGCTATCCTTTTCACCGGAGGGGACAACGATACATTCCCTTTGTGGTATGTTCAGGAAGTAGAAGGATTCAGAACCGATGTCAGGGTAATTGTTCTCAGCTATTTCAACACAGACTGGTATATAGATCAAATGACACGGCAGGCCTATGATTCAGAAGCTCTGCCATTCGGATTAGATCCAAAACTTTTCAGACAGGGAGGGCCTAATGACTACCTCCCTTATATTGAAAATCCCAGTATTGGACAAAACGCCATAAACCTGGACACCTATATGAAGCTGGTCCGACAGGATCGTAAGGAAATTAAAGTTCCAACATCCCTGAGCAGTTATAATTCACTTCCTTCAAAATCACTTTACCTGAAGGTGAACAAGGAAGATATTCTGGCAAAAGGAATTATTCCGGAAGGTATGGAAGATAATGTTGTTGATCAGATGATTTTCAGAGTGAAGAAGAATGGGATTGAGAAGAATACGCTTATGATCCTTGATCTAATCACAAACGATAACTGGGAAAGGCCTATTTATTTCAATAATACATCACTCCAGGGAGTAGGTATTGATGTAAACAGGTATGTGGTTCAGGAAGGGAATGCATATAGATTGTTACCGATAGAAAATCCAAGACCTGCGGAAAGCTTTGTTAATACTGAAGTCATGTACACAAATGTGATGGAAAAGTTCTCCTTCCGGGAAATGAACAATCCGGAAGTTTATTACACAGAAGATTACAGGAACTTCACATTAAACCATCGCACAACTTTCAATACCCTCGCACAACATCTAATACGCAAGGGTGATATTGAAAGAGCAAAGCTTGTGATTGAAAAGAACTTTGAAGTTTTCCCGGATAACACAATACCATTTGATTATACTACTGTTCAAGCTGTTTCCCTTCTATACCAGGTTGGAGAAAAAGAAAAAGGGAAAGAAGTTGCTCAACTCATTGCTGACCGGGCTGAAGAATTCCTGGCCTATTACACTAAGAATGACCTGTCACCAGGAAACGAGGTGCAAAAAAATATGGTTGTTATGAATGAAATGTCTCGGGTATTTAAACGGGAAGGGGAAGACACGCTTGCGACAAAATACGAGACCTCCTTCATGAAATATTATGAACTGCTGAACAAGTAAAATCTGACAGTCAATTAGGATTCCCTTGAAAATTATTTCAAGAATAAAAATCTTGAATTATACTCAGTAAGGAAACTTTTTTATTAGAATTATAATCCCTGAAACCTCAATATTTAGCATGATTGTGAATACACAAGGTGGTTCGATTCCTGGGATAGTCTTAAATTCCAAATTAACTTCTGAATTCAAACTTTTCTTTGCTCACCCAAAGAAAAGTTACAAAAGAAAAGGTGCCACGATCAAAGCCACATTTTCCCGCTAAACCCACAGGCCCAAGCTGCAGTAAAATGTCTCAGGATGGTGATATTTATAAAAACAGGAATTACAGGAGTATAGTGATAACCTATGAATTTGGAAGTCGATTAAATGAGACATTTTAAATGGCCTTCCAACGCACAGGCTTCATGTGGTCACGCTGATCGTGGACGCCCACCGCACATACTGATACAGAATTAAATTTGGAATAAAGGTAGTTGATGAATTAATAAGGATTCCCCAATTAGTTTAATAACTGAAACAGATTTTCCTGTGCCCATTCAGTGATCACCCGGTCTTTACTCAGATAAATCAAAGTAAGGCCCCACATATCATATATCCCATGAATAAGTATACACAGGATCAGGTTATCCCTGTTTCGAATAAAAGCATAAGCCAGGATAAGCCCAACAAAACCAGTAGATAATACACCACTAATTCCCTGGTACCAATGGACCACACCAAATAAGGCAGAGGATATTACTGCAGCAATAATCCAGGAGGAATCAGTATTTCCCAATATATGTGCGAGTCTTTTAATCCCATATCCCCTGTAAAACAGTTCCTCACCTATGGCAGCCACTATCCACATGAAAAGAGTAAACAGAACCAGGCCAACCAGGTTACCCCTGAGCCATTCAAATCCGCTATAATCAAGTGGTTCAGTCAACAATTCAATGGCAGGTGTAAGAAATACATCGACTACAATTATTATTACCACGGTGTATACCAGTGATTTTACAACGGTACTGCCCAATTCAGGTTTCACAATCCCCAACCAGGACCAATCCCAACGAATGGCCCACAAGGTGATCAGCACGATTAAAAGACCTGCCAGGAAGCCCATACCACCAAACAGGGTCATAATCGTTCCAGTAACAGCCAATGTTAAAATAATAAAGACGGGAGAAGTCAGGAATGCGGCTGACCTGGTTCTGAAACTTTTTTTCTGATCATTCATGAATGATTTTTTAGGGCGATGTCACTAAAATACAAAACGTCACAAAGAGATAAGTAATATCATCCCGATTTATATCGGAGTTCTTGATCAATCCAACATTATTGTGCATATTTAATCCTCCTTGGCGTTCGCTTCGGAGGACAAGAAGTAAGTGGTTAAACCTGCCTGCCGGCAAAGGCAGGTTCCTCGATGCTCTGTATCGGAAACTCGGGTCCAGGGTTCTACCCTGGGTTTTAATGCTATTTATGTCTTTCAGCGTTTCAGGACATGAAATTTTTTTTAAGTATTTTTTTTATTCTGATTTCCCTGGACAGTTTACCTCAGGACTTGCTGGCTACATTTGAAGTACATGCCGGGAATCATGACCGCAGGAGCACCCCTGTTTCTGCATCCCTGGATGGTGTTACATTTATTCATGATACCCTGGATCTTTTCCTTGAAGAAATAACCGATTCCGGGAAAATCCCTGTTCCATGTCAGCTGGAAACAGGGTATTCACCAAAGCTCTGGTGGATCCTTAGTGGTACAACAAGAGCTGGCACCATAAGAAAGTTTCAACTATCGCTGAAAGTAAATGAAAGTCCTTTCCCTCGAATTGAAATCAAAAAAACGGATAAAGGAACAATCCTGTTAAATAATGATAAGAAACTGGTCCAGTATAATCATGCATCGTTTCTTCCTCCGGAAGGTATTGATCCAATCTTTGCGAAAAGTGGTTTTATACACCCACTGTGGACACCCGGGGGAGATACCCTTACAAGGATCCAACCACCAGATCATTATCATCACTATGGAATATGGGGGCCCTATACTCGAACACGCTTTGAAGAACATAATACTGACTTCTGGAATCTGGGTGACGGACAGGGTACGGTTCTATTTTCAAAATACAAATCATTGATTGAAGGTCCCGTATATGGAGAAATAAATGCCATGCAGGATCATATTGATTATCAGGCAGAAGGAACGGATAAAGTAGCACTGTATGAAGATCTATCTGTCCGAGCCTGGAATATTGAAATTTCTTCCTCAGATAAATTGTTCTTTTGGGATTATACAACTACCATCAGTTGTGCTACCGAAAATCCAATAGAACTGCTGAAATACAGGTACGGTGGTGGAATCGGATTCCGGGCCCACGAGAGGTGGACTAAAGAAAACAGTATCGTACTGACATCAGAAGGATTAGATCGTTCCGGGGCAGATGGCACCAGGGCAAGGTGGTGCGATGTTGCCATCAGACATAGCAAATCAGATGTATCGGGAATATTGTTTATGAGTAATCCAAATAACAGGCAGCACCCCGAACCGATGAGAGTATGGCCACTGGATGCCAATGAAAATCGTGGGGACATGTTTTTTGAATTTTGCCCGATCCGGCATAAGAGGTGGGTGATAGAACCGGGAAAAGCCTATACCCTGAAATACAGGATGCTTGTTCATGACGGTGAAATAGATGCAAAGGAGGCGGAGAGATATTGGATAGATTTTGTGAAACCTCCGGAAGTGAGCAGCGTACTGAAATAACTGTAGATAATTTTATGATTTGATTATTTGAAGGTTTATATGTTTATCCCGTGGCTTTGCTACGAGGATGCACCGAATTAAAAATTCGAGAGTAAACTCGAATCAGAGATTCGGCATTGGTTTATTAGCGGTTGGGTAATTTAGGGGAGGATAAATGATTGATTTTGTGTTTTTCATGAAATATTAAGAGATAAGAATATGTATAAGTCGAAAAGAAGAGATTTTATTAAGAAAGGTATAATCGGGACAGCCAGTGTTATGGCTTTCCCGACAATTGTACCTTCATCGGTTATTGGGAAAGATGCCCCGGGTAATAAAATCACCATAGGCCAGATCGGTTGTGGAAGAATTGCGAGGGATCATGATCTGCCCGAAACCATGAAAAATGATATTGCCAGGGTCATAGCATGTAGTGACGTAGATTCGAAAAGGATGAAAGAGGGGAAGGAGCATATTGAGAAGTTGCATGCAAGCAATACGAATAAGAAAAACGGGCTGGATGTAAAAATGTACCAGGACTATAAAGACCTGCTGGCTGATCCTGGTATCGATGCAGTAATAATCAGTACGCCCGACCACTGGCATTCTCAGCCTGCTATGGAAGCTGCCCTGGCCGGTAAAGATATTTACCTCCAGAAACCTACTTCTCTTACCATAGCGGAAGGACGGCAATTAAGTGATATTGTTCATCAAACCGGTGTGATTTTTCAAATTGGAAGCCAGCAGCGATCCATCGATCCATGGCCACAATTTAAAAGAGCCTGTGAACTGGTCCGGAATGGACGAATTGGGGATATAAAAAACGTATACATAGGATTACCGGGTGATCCTTCCGGACCGGATGAACCGGAAATGGACATTCCCGGAAACCTGGATTACGACATGTGGCTTGGATCTACTCCATGGGTATATTATACCGAAAAAGGAGTCCACCCGCAGGAGGGTTATGGCCGTCCGGGATGGCTGAGATGCGAGCAATTCGGTGCCGGGATGATCACCGGTTGGGGTGCTCATCATATAGATACGGCACACTGGGGTATGGGTACTGAATTTACAGGCCCCGTAGAGGTGGAAGCAAAGGCAGATTTCCCGACAAGCGGATTGTGGAATGTACACGGATCGTTTGAAGTTAAAGCCAGGTATGCCAATGGTGCAACAATGCATATCAGTGGAGATAATCCTAATGGCGTCAAATTTGAAGGTACGGAAGACTGGATTTTTGTTACACGGGGAGCGCCGGTTACTTCAAGTGACCCGGTATCGAACAGTTCCGGCATGAAATCCCTTGACGCGAGTAGCCCGAAGATTCTGGATTCCGTAATTGGGGAAAAAGAGGTCCATCTTTACGAAAGTCCGGAGCAGCATAAGAACTGGCTGGACAGCATTATTACCAGGGAACATCCCGTAGCCCCTGTTGAAGTTGCCCACAGGTCATGCAGTACCTGCCTTGTCAGTCATATTGCAATGAAATTACCCAGAAAACTTTTCTGGGATCCGGATCGTGAAAGATTCAGGAACGATGATGAAGCCAATGCCATGCTGAGCAGACCACAAAGGCATCCTTATGGAACGAATTATGTTCTCTAAATAAATCTCCATGGTCTTCGTGTCCTTTTTCATATATATTTATAACACCAAATGGAAAATACAAAAGAGGAAGAACCCATAAAAAAACAAAAAGAAGATGTTGATGCTGCTACGACTGATCGATCCGGTTTTGCCGGCTTCATTGAATGGTTCCTGCGGCGTTTCCGGTTGGTTGCTTTTTTCATAGGCATGGTACCCATGTACCTGATGTGCCTGCTTGCCATGAGCATAGCAGCAACTCCGGGTATCATGCTTTTCCATTTCCTCCTGGAACTCCTGGAAGATCCACCCATCCTTCTGTATTATGGAGTATTTGCCAGTGGGCTGGTCCTCGGCTTTTTTATTTATGGAATAACCATGCTGTTCGTAGCCCCTTTATTCAACCTGATTCTACCACTAAAGCTAAAACCCTTCAGGGGGGGATATTATTCACTTCCGACCATACCATGGTATTTTCATAATGCCCTCATTTATGTTGTTCGATATACATTCCTGGAATTCGTCACGCCCACTCCTCTCAATATCATGTTTTACAAGTTTATGGGTATGAAGATCGGAAAAGGATGCCATATCAATACTACCAACATATCCGATGCCTGCCTGATTGAGTTAGAGGATAAAGTCACGATAGGTGGCTCTGCGCATATTATTGCCCATTATGCATCGCACGGTTACCTGATCGTAGACCGGGTAAAGATCAAGAAGGGTGCCTCGGTTGGTCTGAAAGCGAGCATTATGGGAGATGTGGAGATCGGTGAAGGCGCAATCATCGGCCCACATGAAGTCATCCTGCCCAAATCGCGCATTGCTCCGGGGAGGAAGGCGTTTGACAGGGAGGATGAGGGATAATGAGGGATTTTTGATTTATGCCCTGAAGTATATGAAATACAACTTCAGGATTGATTTATGATTTATAGAATCAACTAAAGTTCAGTTAGGTCCTGGTCTGAAGTTCCTTCCCACTTCCTTCGCTGGCCCAAGGCTCAACCTTAGGACGACACACAGGTTCACTGGCGCGAGGCTCTGCCTCATGACATATCTTCATTTTAGGTATCCACACGAGGCAGAGCCTCGCATGAGTGTATAATACAGGTGTCAATATTGATTTTTAAAACATCCGTATAATTCATATCTTCATCCAGTATTTAACCCAACCAGTTATGAAAACTATAAAATTGGAACCCCTCCAACACAGGGGACATCTACGTATCGGTATCCGTTTTAATTATTCACAGGAACTAGAAATGTATATCAAAAATCTCCCTGCCCGTCGATGGAGCAGAACCCATAAATGCTGGTACATAGATTATTCCCCCGAAAATATTGATTTTATCATCCAATCTCTGAGTGGAAAAGTCAATATTGATTCCTCTTTATTTAGTTCGAAGACCTCGTCCAACCAATCGAAATTCTCCATTCATCTTAATGAAGCAATAAAAGTGAAACTAAATCAATTTAAAATTTGGCTGGAACAAAGAAGGTATAGTCCAAGGACAGTAGAAACATATACCAACCTTATGAAGGGCTTTTTGATTTACTTCAAAGAAAAACCTATAGAAAATATATGTCTTGAAGATATAGAAGCTTTTAACAAGTATTTTATTATTGGCAACAATTATTCCATTGCCTATCAGCGACAAATGGTTAGCTCACTTAAGTTGTTTTTTCAGCAGGTAGAGAAAAGAAGTCTGCAAATTGATCAACTGCAACATCCCAGGAAAGAGTGGAAATTGCCTATTGTATTTTCCAAGGGAGAGATCCGGGCCATTTTAGGATCTATCAGGAATATTAAACACAAAACTGCCATTGCGATACTTTATGGTGCAGGCTTAAGGATCAGTGAACTATTAAACCTAAAGCTAAGTGACATTGACAGTGACAGGAAGGTATTGCATATCAGAAGCGGAAAAGGCAGAAAGGACCGTATGGTAAGCATAAGCGATATGATGCTTATTATGTTGCGAGAATACTACAGGGCGTATCGATCAAAAGAATACTTATTTGAAGGGCTGGCTGGTGAAAAATACAGTGCCAACAGTTGCCGTGCCGTATTAAAGAGAGCCATGGCAAAGACTGGTATTCGAAAAAAGGCCAGTCTACACACATTACGGCACAGTTATGCTACCCACTTACTTGAAAGTGGAACAGACATACGATTTATTAAAGAACTACTTGGACACAAGAGTATGAAAACAACGGAGATCTACACACATGTAAGTCGGAACCAGTTACTAAACATCAAAAGCCCATTGGATGACATACTCTAAAGAGGAAAAATCACATTTTAATAATGTAAAACAAACATTCACTTATCCCCCTTGCTATAAAGAATAATTCTCATTTAATTGAACATATAAACAAGTTGGGCATCATAAAATATTTTATGGATAAAGAGGAACAAAAGGCCATTGATCTGGCATTCCAATATAAAAGAGAAGAACACTATAAAAAATCTGTTGACCAGTTTAAATATGTTTTAAATCGTTACGGAGAGAACTCTGGGATTGTCGGAATGATTGGGTTGTTAACAGTAGTTGAGTTGAAAGACTATACTTCTGCATTACCATTTGCAAAGCGATATGCCGAATTAGAACCAAATTCTGAGAGAGCTTCATTCAATTTATTTCTTTGTTTAAGCAATTTAGAAAATGAGAAAGAAGCTGAGGATGAAGTCAAACGATATGTCCAAACTGGAAACAAATTAGATCTATATAATACCTTATTCGAGGAAAACAATCTATCCGTCTCAGATTTCAATTAATCGTTACATATTTTACGTTGCCCAACAAGGCAATAAACCCAATGCCTTCTGAGGTACTTCCAAAATAGTACAGGATCAGTTTTAAGTTTCCCATTTACCAATTAACTTTCGTATACAAATCCGGCACTAAGTTTATTGCCGGAACGTTGAACATATAAACAAGTTGAACGAAAC
>JBHOSY010000087.1:0-18921 GCA_042584165.1 Bacteroidota bacterium
CGAAGTGGCATTTCTGGATCGTTTTTACTATGAATTGTGTGGTATTTATCGTTTCAAACATGGAGAAAACCAGCTGGAATTCCTGTTTGATGGTACACCACATCTTGAAAAATTTAAAGAAGATTGGGAGCAGACTTTCCTGCAATGGATACAAGATTTTTATGGGCACAGACACTTCATTCGAGCAATCCTTGAAGGTGCGTTTTTAAATCCAACACCCGAAGCCCACCAACATATTGAAACCAGATTAAAGCATTTTCTTGAACAGTACTTTGGGTTGCGAGTGTATGCCTACCATGGGATCAAGGAAATCAAGGTAGCTTGATACTTCCGATGTAATTAGGGAGCACCTGATAATTTATACACTCTGTTTTTCCAAATATTATTTTGAAAATCACAGTGCGGTGGATTGTCCACGATCAGCGTGGCCACATTGAAGGACGAGCCTGGGCCAGCTTTTCAAAATGTCCTGATTATCCAACAGTTGAATTTTCATATAATTTATTTCTTATTGCAATAAATATTTTTTATTAAACCGACCTCTAAGGACATTTTGCTGTAGGGTTGGCCTGCGCGTTTAGTGTGGAAATGTGGCTTTGATCGTGGCGCCTTTTCTTTGGTTACTTTTCTTTGGGCGAACAAAGAAAAGTAAGTATTCCAAAGATAATTTAGATTTCAGGATTTGTAAGATTTGCGAATTAGCCCAAGAATTGATTAGAATACTGAGATTCGGGGTTCTAAGAGTAACTTCTTCAATGATAATATACTTAGAATACTGCATAATTAGGGTATTTATAAATGAAATAATTTTCATGGGAATCCTAATTAATTGCTGAAATACCTATAAGCACACTGATACAATGCTATCAGCCGGCTCATGATCCCAAATGTTACCTGTTTTTCTTACTGATTGTGAATACCCTGTTAATATTAAACCCAAAATAGATATCTCCATCTGTGATTTTACCTGTTGTATTTGGGATAAAATACTGTTCAATCATCCCTTTTGAGTTGGTCATGTGAAGTTGAAAAATGTGCCCTCCAGTTTCAATATCAAAACCCAATGAAACTGAATTCGAGGTTTTATCCGCATTGGTACCAGGTAACTGATAAAAGTATTCGGCATTGACTGATACCCGGTTTGATAATTTATACCTCCCTCCAAATCCTATGGCTAATATGTCATTCTGATCTTCGGTCGTTTCAACCAGATTTCTATGCACGAAACCTGGAGTTAACTGGAGCGAAAAGGCATTACTGAACTTCCTGGCAATCAGCAATTGTGAGGCAAAGCTCATTCTTGATGAAAAATAGTTTTCCCTTTCGGGTTCACTCCACTTTGTCCCATCAATCGCCATATTAGAATAAAATACGATAGTCAATGGTACATTCTTTTTCCCTGTTGACTGTTTTAAAAACTTATATTTCACATACCCATCAACTGTCTTCAGGAATGAACTTCTTCCAATCCCTATGTTAAAGTTGTCGGTAATCCCATATTCAAGGCCAAGTCGAATAGTCGATTGATCCAGGCCAAAAAATTCGTAGGCCCCATCACTAATTTTCCCAAATCGATGGGCAATGATGAAATTCAACACACCGCCAGAGGTGGTTTCTATTGATTGTCCATTAATGATCCTGGTGGTTTTGAACGTCGCGTATGTATAATCTATCTCTTCCTCCATGGAAGTTTCCTCCTCCAATAATTCCAACAGATCATCCTGGGCTAATGCGTTAAACTCAAGAAACAATAAAATTGCTGCCAGGTACAGGGATATTTTAAAGTATCGCATATCATTTAGAATAGGGTTCCAAACTTAGATCAACTTTCACAGATATTGTATTTGCTATATTGTCTATTACTGCTTTGGGTATTTTAATTTTATAAGCATTTACATCAACCTCAAATGAGGTATTCGCCAGGATTTTATCATCAAGGAATTTCAGTGTAGCCTTCGTTGCAATATTATTTGTTTCGCCATGAAGAGATAAATCACCAACCACATCAACTTTGTATTCTTCATCGGGTTTGAACTTCGACCTGTCGAAATTTAATATTTTACCTTTAAAAGTAGCCTTAGGGTATTTATCTGATTCTACATAGTTCTCATTAAAATGCTCTTCCATTAGAGCTTTCTCAAATTCAAATCCTTTCATTTGGGCAGAAACTGCAATATCTCCATTTTCAACATTCAGGATCGATGAAACCGATCTGTTGACTGCCTCAATATCTTCGACGGAAGTTTCGGAGAAAAAGGAGATCTTGCCTGTTCTTGTAAAGAACTTATCCTGTGCAAAAGAAAATCCACTGAGAAAAATTAAAAGGGTAAAAATTAATATGATCTTTTTCATGACTTGATAGGTTTATATATGTTTATTGATCTGTTGCTCCATTTTCTATCCAGGCTTCTATTAATTTGATCTCACAGCTGCTTAATGGCCCTGAAGGAGGCATATCGCGCTGTATGATAACCCGGTCTTCCAATCGGCCATCGTCAACAATAGCCTTGATTCCGGAGTATGTTGATAAATCCGTACGTCCCGTACCAGGAATGTGACAACCGCTTGTAGCACAATTAGTATTGAAGATCGGTTGAATTACCATTGAAAAGTTAACATCAGTTGTATCACATGAGGGTAAATCAGGATACAATTCCTCTTCATTATCGTAATAACACGACTGGATAACAAACAGAAATAACAGGTATATCAATAATGTTTTCTTGTTAGATATCATAACTAATCATTCTGTGTTCCCCCATCAATCCACTTTTTAAGCAAAAGCATATCACAATCTGATAATTGACCGGCAGGAGGCATGTTTTTATAGATAATGGCTCGTTGCTCAATGTTAAACGCTTGCTGATATATACCTTCATAAGTTGTAAAATCACTGTTACCTGTGCCAGCACCGTGACAAGCGGATGATGTATTACAATTCCTCTCCAGAATAGCGAATATTGGTTCACTGAAAGTAAATAATGTTGTATCACATTCATCACAATAATTATCTTTTGCCCCTTGATCAATCCAGTCTTTGATCAAATCAAGTTGGTCCTGTGGTAAAGAAAAGCCCAATTCGGTTCCAGGTTTACGAGGCATTAGCGCATCCAGTTCGGTTTTCAGCATGATCGTATAATATTCACTGTCATTCGGGTCACCCGGTTTGATTTTTTTTGTGATTGAGTTATAATCTGTTAAAATGACTCCTTCTGCAGCTGTTAATTCATCATGACATCCACTAATTGCACAGTTTGAAATAAATAGAGGAAGTATCTGGGTATTAAAGTATACACTATCCTTGTCACAAACCTTTGTGTTTATTTTAAAGACAACGGTATCACTATCCATGTCAATATTCTGCCCGGGAATTTCATCTTCCGAGAGGTTTTCCGGTCCGGGAAGTGGATCATGCTGGCAGGAATAAATAGCAAATATTATCCCAACAATAAACACGTTCAATAAATATTTCATAAGGTCATTAAATACAGTATTCATTAAAGTCGCGACTCAACTATTTAACCATTATGCATTTTTTTAACTGCAACTCACCCAACAAATCATCAAATCCTACAAATATTCCACGAATTTGAATTTGATCTCCCTCTTGACTTGACTCCAGTTGGAGAACATATAAAGAATCCATCTCACAGTTGACAACAGCAATTTCCCCGCCCATAACGATGTTAGATATACTTTTATCGGATTTTGATATCAATTGTAACCGTCCAGTCAATTCAATAATTTTATCACTGTATTTATTTAATGCAATCACATCGTCCTCTACAAATTCCCAATATAATTCATCGGCGGTAAAAGAATAATCTGCATGCCGACTACTTACATCGACATGGGGCTTGTTATATAAATAATAGCCGATCATTATAATAGACAATATGACTACCAGAACTATGCCAATTAATATTTTTTTCATATCAAATAGGGTTTATATAATTCATGGAGATTTGGTTTTCAGGTAAATTCAATCTTCAAAGATAATTGAAAACCAATAAATAGATGTAATAGTTTTAAAATAGTAATTTATGTTCTGAAATATTGTTAAACAAAATTTATAGTTTGTTGTTATGCTTGACAGTTATGTATACATCTTCATTACCCGTATGAAATCAATAGTCATTTTAGTGATGTTTTTCACAATTCCATTTTTTTTGAAAGCTCAAATTAATATTGAGTCATCCATCAGGATTGGCGATACCGCTCCAGTAGTATCAGGAATTGATCAGGACGGAGAAGTATTTGATTCATCAGTAATCCTTGAAAATGGTCCTGTTTTACTAATTTTTTACCGGGGGGCATGGTGCCCTGTTTGTAAAAAACATTTAAGCACTGTTCAGGATTCGCTTCAGTTACTACTTGATAAGGGTGTTTCCGTAATTGTAGTAACCCCTGAAAAAAGTGAATCCATCCAGAAAATAGTGAAAAAGACCAGGGCAACATTCTCGATCATTCATGACAAAGATTATAAGATCATGGAGGCTTATGGGGTTTCATTTAAAATTGGGAAAGAAACCGTTCTAAGGCATTATAACTTTGTGTTGAATAGTACACGTGAAGCAAATGAGAATACCGATGATATCTTACCTGTACCTGCAACCTATCTGATAGGGAAAGACGGGACAGTCAGATATGTTCATTATGACCCGGATTACAGGAACAGATCAAGGGTTTCTAAAATTTTAACTCACCTGGAATAGATAGTAGAATCTCTTATTTCGCACCATTGGCGCTTTACTGAGGATTGTACTCATGATTTAGGGCTTTGCCCTGAATTGTGGAATCTCGCCCCTTTGGGGCTTAATTGAAATATCCAGTTGTATTTTATATCATAGATGTGGAAATCTTATCACAATTTCAGGCACTTTATCACTTTTCTAAGATCGTGCCAAAAAGGCTAGCATGCCTCTAACTATTGTTAAGCACCAAAGGTGTGGAATAAATAAATCCCGGGCGACAGCCCTGGGATTAAGATAAAGAAAATCCAAAGCGCCAAGGGTGCGAGATTACTGTACTCCTTTCTACATGTATTCCATCCACATGCAATCCAGAAAATCAGTGATCATATGAAAAACCAGGCCAACACCAATGATCCTTGTTTTTGGAGGGAATAATAAAATCACATAAATCCCCATAGCAAAAAAGGAATGCAAAGGATGAAAACCGATACCACACCGATCAGGATCAAATATTGGATTTGCCAGTAAGTGATCAAGATCTATCAAAATCGTAGCCAGCATGATCAGCCAGGCAACTTTCCAGTTCCTTCTGAAAAGTAACCAGGCAATCAACCCGGGGATGAGGAGATGCAGGGAATAGTGAATAATTTGTTGAAGAGTTTCCATCATTAATAATTCATAGAGGCAGTCTCAAAATTAATTTCTCGGAAATATAAGGAGATATTAGATATGGGTGCAAAGTCCATCTCCCTGAAAATATGAACTCATTGCATTTTCTTTACTACCAAACAAAATTACTATGGATTCACACTAACAATCACACGCTTGTACCTGGTCAGGGCAGGCTCTCCCTTGTCTGTTACAGCAAGAATAATATGGATGGATTCTTCCTTTTCAACAACCGGTGCTATAAAAGATGCCTTGACCTGCCTGTTATTCTCAATTTTAATCCAGTCTCCGAAAGAGCCAACTTCCTTGTAATAGATCCATTCATAGCTTAGCTCATCTTTATCAGGATCAGATGATCTGGACGCATCCAGAACTACATTTTCACCTGATTTTACTTTTAGAATTTCGCTATGCTTTAAAACAGGAATCGGCGGATGATTAGCCTCATCATAATCCATAACCGTCCAGTCCATCCGCGCGGCAAAATCATTCTGATAAGCTTCGCGCCACCTCCATATTGTTGCCTGGGCATTAATATAAACCAAGCCATCATTACCATTTACCCAATCATCCGTATTTGTCCAGAATGGCCTGGATTCAGGAATATGAAAGAATTTTCGGTTGTAAGGTGTGTAGTAGGCATACCTGCCACCCCAGGAACCCAAATCAGGATGTTCAGGTACATTCAATCCATTATTCAACAAATACATAAATGAAGGGCTATCCCCTTCCATGATATATTCTATATCGGGATACTGCGCACCCAATGGGCCATGGTTCTGCTGAAGATTTTCATCCACCCATTCATTATCTACGATGTATTTATCCGCACCTGAAGGGAAATGATAATTACGTTCCCCTGATATACCGATCCAGGTGGCGTAGAAATAGGAATTACCCCCATTTTCACGATAACCAGGGCTACAGATATAAAATAGCTCCGGAAATGCCTTCCGCATCCAGGGTCCTGCATTATCCTGGTCGGATATAGTATAAACGCGTAATTTACTCACAAAGCTTTCAATTTCTTCCCGGGTCCTGGTCTCTTTCACTTTCCATAAAGCCTGGGCAAGACAATTTGCACCTCCCCAGATAGGAATCCAGACCGGTCTGGGATCATCCTGATCAACGATTTTTATGATCCATTCCGATCCTTCCGAATCTTTTCCTTCACCTACTGCATTCATCCCGAAATCCGGATAACCTTTCTTGATCCTTTCTTTGAGAAAAGCATGTGCAGGATAACCTTTTTCGTGTTTTTCAAGATTATCACGTACTATCCCATAGGCATCAACGATTTCATGAATTCTCCAGTCCGCAATTTTATCCCGCTGCCAGCATGAAGTTGTGGCTACCAGGCCTTCGACATCAAACATGTTGGCATAAGTCAGGAAACGAACCATGGATTGTGCATCGTCAGGTTCATTTTCGATATCGGTGAGAATTAAAATGCGTATTTTTTCATGTTTTGTCTGCCCGCAGGCTGATGTAAACAAAGCCAGCAGAATTAATAGAATTCCAATATTCCTCATTTTAACAGTTTTTTTAATGTATTTCAGGATTGTAAATGGTTTTCCTCTGTGATCTCTGTGCCTTCTTGGTGGCTTCCGTGTATAAAAATGGAACACAGAGAACACAGAGAAGGCACGGAGGTACACGAAGAAGGACTTAAAGAGTATTTCTGATGCTGTCTTCTTTTTGCATGCGGATCTCACAGGCTTTTCGCCATCCATCCTCCTCGCTCCCCCCATATACCTCATGCCAGAGCTTACGGCGTGGAACACCTTCTCCTCCATGCGCATACGCAGGTGGAGCATCCGGATTACTGGCAACATGCTCAACCCAGTCAGGTAAGGCGGCCTCCCAACCCGCATTCAACTCATCCGACAACTTTTTCACCAATTCAGCATTTCCTTCCTGATCAACGACATTTATCGTCTCCAACGGATCTTCCTGTAGATCATAGAGCTCATTTGCAATAACTTCATGCGTCACTGTATTCCGCCATTCTGTATACCGGTATCTCTCATTCCGCATAGAAAACCCTTTTCTTGTTCCGATCGATGATCTTTCCTGCCGGCTGAATACAGCCTTCTTAAAGGATTGATCAGGATTATCAAGCAATGTCCTCAGGCTTAGGCCTTCAATATGCTCTGGAATTTCCAGGCCAGCTAAATCAAGAACAGTAGGCAGAAGATCAACATACTCTACCAGTGCCCTGGAGGCTGCTGATCCTGAAGATTTCATATCCTTATGAGCAACGATCAAAGGAGATTTGAGGTTGGCTTCATGCAATGAGGTTTTACCATAATGGTTTTGTTCACCCATATGAAAGCCATGGTCAGAACAATAAACATAATAAGTGTTATCACTCAGACCCAACTCCTCCACTTTATCCATTATCATACCAATCTGGGCATCTACGAAGCTTGTACAGGCAAAATACGCATGCCTCAATAGCCGTGCATAATCATCAGTAAACAAGCGATCAGGATCCGCATGTTCCCACTTGTACTGGTGCAAGTTATATCTTGAAAATGCGATTTTCGGCGATCCTGTTGGCCTTTCCTTATTGGGCACCAGGGGAATGTTTTCACGTTCGTACAGGTCCCAGTATTTTTTTGGCGCACTAAATGGTAAGTGCGGTTTCAGAAATCCCACTGCAAAAAAGAATGGTTCATCTATACCAGCAGCTCTATCAAGTGCTTCAAGTACTGCCGTTGCAATCCTCGCATCTTTGAAAAGACTGTCCGGGCCATCATACATCTCATATGGCGGTACACCTGCATTGCCCAATGTTCTGTCAATCTCAATATTTTCTTCATCTACATATCTTGTTCCACCGGGTCCATAATTTGGCTCAGACAATACCTCACTATAACCATGATGGATCTTTCCGAAATACCTTGTATAATATCCATTATTGATAAAATGCTGACCGATCGTTCCATACTTTGGTATTACCTCCTCCACGAAATAATAGCTATAGGGATATTCTACACCCGTTGCCCTTGGATGTAAGCCGGTCAGGAAACTCGCACGTGAAGCGGCACAAACAGCCTGCTGCACATAGGCATTGGGAAATATCACACCCTGGGCAGCCAGTTTATCAATATTAGGTGTTTTCACATGATCCTTTCCAAAACAGGCTAGATCCTGGTTCTGGTCATCGATGATAATAAAAACGAAATTTGGTTTTTCGTTGCTTCTTTTTTTGTCATTACTACAACTGGTTAAAATGCCTGATGCACTAATAAAAGCTATAAAAACAATGCAATGATGTAGGATCTTCAGTTTCATAACAGGGAAATTATAAGGTCACAATTTATTCATTCATGAATATAGTATATGTTAAGATTTATTTAATCTATTTATTATTTCAATACACGCCCTTGAATTATGATAAGGACATTTCCAGAATCCGGCTTTATCTTCAGAATCAATAGGATTCCCTGATCTGTCCACACGCCAGAACCATTCTCCATTATTCTTATCAATAATCCTTTTTTTAATGAATTGCCAGGCAATAATTGCAAGATCAAGATAATCATGGTTAAAGGTGATTTGCCATGCATTGACATAACCCACCATGGCTTCTGCCTGAGGCCACCAATGCTTATCTGAGTCCAGATGTTGTCCCTCCTTTTCGTAATAGATCGCACCATCTTCATCCAGGCCTTCGGCAATTGTAGTATCAGTCATCCTGATTGCGATTGCTTTTACTTCCTCCAGAAGTCCCAGGTCGTCCAACTCATCTGCTGCTTCAGTTAGTAACCATGTTCCCTCAATATCGTGGCCATAAGATACCATTGTGGATCTAACAGTCCAGTCCATATCAAAAAAGAGATTAAAATGGGCTGTTCCACTGTTAATTATATGATCAAGAAATACCCTGATCAATCCCTGGATTTGTCTCTCAAGTCTTTCATCTTTCCAGACACGATACAGATTTGTATAAGGTTCCAGAATATGAAGATGAGTATTCATTGATTTCGGGAGATTGTCATCCTTTTCACTGAGGCGCACATCCTCCAGGTGAGACCAATCCCGGTCAAGTGCTTCGATATATCCGCCGTTTAATGGATCATAGCTGTGTTCTTCAATCAGAGTAAACAGCTTAATAGCGTGTCTCAACGCCTCATCTTTACCCGTTATCCGGTAATATTCAGAGAATCCATAAATGGCAAATCCCTGGGCGTAGATCTGTTTCCGGTAATTAGAGGGATTTCCCAGATAGTCAACTTCCCATACAATACCGCCAAATTCTTTATCAATAAAATGATTTAGCATGAATTGATAAGCAATTTCAGCATACTCCTTATAAACCGGTTCTTTTGTTTCACGAAAAGCTGCAGAAAAAGTCCATAGAATGCGGGCATTCAATACTGCTCCCTTTGGAGCTTTATCAATCAATTGATTAAAATGATCACGGCGACCATAATAACCACCTCGTTCTTCATCCCGCATATCTTTCATCCAATAATTGAGAATATTGGATAATTCCCCTTTCAGTTCAATACAAAATTTATCTACCTTTATCCCTTTTATATTTGCCATATTTCTGAAAAAAATCTTGCAATAAATGGAGATCATTTAAAGCTAACCATATTGGTTATCATAATTTCCGAAAATTCTTCTATATTTCGAGTTCTCGCATTTTTTTGAACTAGATATTAATATTTAAAGTAATTATTGTGAAAAAAGTAATAAAATTTACATTAACGATTGTCTTTGGTACATTATTTATTGCAGTTAATGCCCAGGATTATTTCCTTTCCGGAAAAGGACCTTTCGATCCGGATATACCAAGTCCGGAAGCTTTTTTAGATTATCCTGTCGGTTCTCATCTAACTCGACATGATCAAATTGTAGCCTATTTCCAGGAACTCGCTTCCGTTTCAGATAAGGCGACCTTTTATCAATATGGCAAAACCTATGAATTAAGAAAGCTTATCAATCTGACCATCACTGATCCTGCAAATCATGCAAAAATGGATCAACTGAAATCAGATCATATGAAGCTTGTAAACCCTGACCAGAAGGTAACTGATTATTCACAGATGCCGATTTTTATAAACCTTGGATATGGTATCCATGGAAATGAACCCTCCTCGGCAGAGGCAGCGATGTTAATGGCTTATACGCTCATCGCTTCACAAAATGAACAAATTTCAAAACATTTAAAGGAAGCTGTGATCATTATTGATCCGACAATCAATCCGGATGGCAGAGACCGCCATACCCAGTGGGTGAATATGTACAAAGCCGATCCCCTTGTTGATGATCCCATGGATGCGGAACATAACGAGGGCTGGCCACGTGGTCGCACCAATCACTACTGGTTTGATCTGAATCGTGACTGGTACCTGGCCATTAATCCTGAAAGCAGGGGCAGGCTAAAATGGTACCATGACTGGTATCCCAATGTAGTTACAGATTTTCACGAAATGGGATCCAACGCAACATATTTCTTTGAACCAATGAGACCGTACAGCGTAAAAGATCCGGTCATGCCCAGAGAAAACTACACAAAATTGAATGATACATTCGCAAAGTATTTTCAGAAGTATATGGATGAGATCGGATCCTTCTATTTTACAAAAGAAGTATTCGATGACTCATACCCAGGTTATGGCTCCGCCTATGGTGACCGGCAGGGGGGGGTATCGCTGTTATTCGAACAGGCCAGTTCACGGGGTCATGTTCAGAAACTCTCAACCGGAAAGTTGACATTCGCATTTACAATTCGTAACCAGTATGTGAATAGCCTGGCCTCGGTAGAAGCCTCGGTGGACAACCGGGAAATGCTCCTTGATTACCAGCAACGCTTTTTTAATACAGCCATAACCGAAGCTTCAAGAAATACTGTTAAAGCATATGTTTTTGGTGACAAATGGGATGAAACAAGAACAAGGGCTTTCATAGATAAACTTTTAATTCACAAAGTAAAGGTTTACGAGGTAGCTGAAACCATAAGCAAAAACGGTAAAACATTTATGCCCGAAAACGCATATATAGTCCCGGTAAAGCAGCCCCAATACCGGATGATACGGCATTTTTTTGAAACTTATGATGATTATGCTGATAGTGTTTATTACGATGCTTCTGCCTGGTCCCTGGTGAATTTCTATAACATGCCATACGCTGAGGTAACATCGAGTTTTAAAACTGGATCAGAAGTGTCTTTTTCAGAAAACATAAAACCGGTGGGAGAAATTGTAAAATCGGATTACGCCTATCTGATCCCCTGGGAGGATTATTCAGCTCCTGCATTTTTATTCTATCTGCAAAAGGGTGGAGTAAATACAACTGCAGCTTTCAAACCATTTACTACCCCAGTCTTTGGGAAAGATCGGGAATTCGGCTATGGTACAATCATGATCCCTGTTAGTAAGCAGGAGATTCAACCTGATTCCCTTTTTCAACTTCTTAAAACAGGATCTGAAAAGTTTAAAATTGATGTTTATCCTGCAACAACAGGATATCCGGTAAAAGGTATATCATTGGGTAGTAACTACATGAGACCGCTTGAGATGCCAAAAGTGTTAATGCTTATTGGAGAAGGGGTATCATCCTATGAAGCTGGAGAGATCTGGCATATGATGGACACACGAATACACATGCCGATTACGAAAGTATGGATCCAGAATTTCAACCGTATCGATTTCAATAAATTCAACACACTGGTAATGGTTTCGGGAAATTATAATCAGCTGGATTCAGTAAAACGTGAAAAGATCAAATCGTGGGTTTCAAAAGGCAATTCGCTGGTAACCATTCGTCAGGGCTCTTCCTGGGCTATTAATCAGGAACTGGTCAAAGAGAAATTATTAAAAAAGGAAGATGAAGAAAAGGAGGGTGAAAATGAGGAACCTGAAGAACCTGTGAAAAGGCTATCCTATGTAGATGCACCTCAACACCTTGGTAAAGACAGAGTCAGCGGTGCTATTTTTGAGATGGACCTGGACCTGACACATCCTCTGGGCTTTGGTTATCATGAGCGAAAACTGCCAGTTTACAGGAACAGTTCTATATGGATTGCACCCAGTGAAAATCCCTATGCTACCGTTGCAAAGTATACAGATGATCCACATATTGATGGATATATCACAGATAAAAACCTGAATGAATTCCTGAAACCATCCGCATCATTGATTGTCAGCAAGTTAGGTAGTGGAAGAGTTGTTATGTTTGCCGATAATCCGAATTTCAGGAGTTCCTTGTATGGGACAAACAGGTTGTTTCTGAATGCATTGTTCTTTGGAAACCACATTTCTATACCGGAAGCTAGGTAAAGGTCTCAGGCCCACCCCTACCCCTCCGAGGAGGGGACTTTCAGAATTGTGATTTCAGGCATACAACTCATAGTACAATATCCTTATTTGGACAAGCCAACTTTTATTGCATTGGATTGATTTGTTAAAAAAGGTATCGTCTCCTCCCCGCTTACCAGTCGGAATGTAATAAAGGCTGGGGAAGAGATTCAGAGATGTGTAGTAACAGTTTAATTTAAAAAACCCACCCTTGAATTCCCTCCGTGGAGGGAACCTGAGGAATGCACATATCAGATAACAGAAATAATTTTGGTTTTATTAATTTAACCAGCTTTCTTTTGTTGCTTCCAATAGTAATACTGTAAAAAGGAACGTCTCCTCCTCGGCAGACCGAACGAAAAACCTGCTGAATATAGGGACGTAAGGGACTGGCCTGCAGGGCAGATAGATTCAGAGGTGGGTAGTAACAGTTTGGTTTCTAAAAAGGTACCCTTGAATTCCCTCCGTGGAGGGAACCTGAGGAATGTAAATTTCAGGTAATGGAAATAATTTTGGTTTCTTTAATTGAACCAGCTATCTTTTGCTGCTTCCAATAGTAATACTGTAAAAAGGAACGTCTCCTCCCCGGAAGCACGACAGTTAAGAAATGGTCCAGTGGACCATTTTAAGGAGGCCAGCCTGCAGGGCAGATAGATTCAGAGGTGGGTTAAGACGAAAATATATATGGTAAAAAATACTGAAAATAATCCCTAAATCATTTTCAATATGTTATTAACCAGAAATCAAACACTAATTTCTATGATTGGAATATTCCTGTTATGTACACTTACTAACGGATATAGCCAAGAGAAGAGTTTTAAGGTAATAACATATAATATCTGGAATGGATATGATTGGGGGAAAGATCAAAACCAGGAGAAAACAGGTATCAGACTGGATACAGGAACAGGAACCATCCATGGTAGCCCTGCAAGAATTGTGTAAGTATACACCTGACAAACTACAGGAAGATGCAAATGTATGGGGTCATCCATATTCAGTTCTATTAAAAGAAGATGGTTATTCCGTGGGCTTAACATCAGCTTTCCCAATAGAATTAAAGGAAAAGATACGAGATGGGATGTGGCACGGAGCATTACATTGTGTAACAAATGGTATTGATGTTTTTGTAATCCACCTGAGTCCGGCAAGTTACCGGTTTCGCCAGAAGGAGACTGAAATCCTACTTGAAAAACTGAAAATAGTTGCCGAAAACCAGGATAATTATGTGGTTCTGGGAGATTTTAACAGCCTGTCACCAATCGATGCCGACATGTATAATTTTGAAGGAGCCATGTTTAAAAGGATGGTGGCAAGTCAAAAAAAGAAGGGAGAAGAAGGGAATTTGAATCATGGCAAACCAGATTTTTCTGTCATGTCTGCTTTCCTTGCATTCCCATTAAACGATGTCTGTCAACCCTTTACAAAAGGCATTAAAGAACGAGGATCATTTCCGGGACAAGTGCTTGGAGAAATCAATAATGAAACAGAAGATCAATTAAATGCCAGGCTGGCAAAGAATTGATTACATTATGGCATCTCCAATACTAGCAAATAAATGTATTTCGGCAAAAGTCTGTAACGGAAAAGAGTGCTATTTCCTTTCCGACCATTACCCGGTTATTGCTACATTTGAATATTAGTTCTAATCCGATTTTCTTGTATTAAAGTTGATTTCTAGAAGTACGTTTACTGTTTTAGCTTTTTTGCTATCAAATCTTATGACTTTTTCTCAGGATCATAAAAATCCTGAATCAAATACATTTGCAGATTGCTGGGAATATATCGGCATTGCAGCAGAGGAGCCCGGTTATCATATCTGGGGGAGTTCACCTATAGTTGGCCCGGAAGGAAAAACACATCTCTTTGTGGCCAGGTGGCCATCTAAATATAAAGTAGATCCGGGATGGCGGTCACACAGTGAAATAGCGCATTATATCAGTGAAAATCCGGAAAGTCCTTTTGAATTTTCTGATGTTGCCCTAACCGGGACGGGAGGAGATACCTGGGATAGATATGCTGCTCACAACCCGGCAATTCATAAAATGGGTGATAAATATTTCCTATTATACATTGCCAATGACAATCCTGAACAGCCACCCCACCCTTCAAATCAGGCAATTGGCATTGCGATTTCTGATAACCTGAATGGTCCATGGCACAGGGTAGGCAAAGATGGGAACATACTCCGACCTCCGGAAGATCCGGAATATTGGAATTTCAATCCTTCAAATGGGGTTAATAATCCTGCTTTATTACAAACACCTGAAGGCACGTATTTCCTATATTTCAAATCTCAAGGTGGGAAGATGGGATTAGCGATCGCAAATAAGATCGATGGTCCCTATATTCAGTTACCTTTACCTGTTACACAAAATGATCAAGCAATAGAAGATGGATATGCATTTATGAACAATGGAGAATACTGCCTGTTGACCACAGATAACCATGGATTAATTGAGAAAGGGGGTGGTATCCTCTGGAAATCTGAAGATGGGATACACTATAATGAATATGAACAGGGTTTCTATCCAGTTGAGCATTATCTTGGAAAAAGAAAACTCAGAAACGCGGAACATCATTATGGAGGTAAAATAATCAAGTTTGAACGTCCCCAGGTCCTGATGATTGATAATAAACCTGCATATATGTACACAACTTCGGGATATCATTTCAGGGGAAGGAGTAGTACGGTTAGTTATGTTCTAAAATTCAAAAAATAATGTTATGAAATTCATAAAATTCTTTGGAATCCTGATCCCACTTCTTTCACTGTTAATGATCCTGCAATCTTGTAAGGAATCCGGTAAACAACCAAACATTGTTTTTTTCTTTGTAGATGATATGGGATGGCAGGACACTTCTGTTCCTTTCTATCATGAGAAAACCACCCTTAATGACTCGTATTATACTCCAAACATGGAAAAACTGGCTTCGGCAGGAATGAAATTTACGCAGGCTTATGCATATGCTGTCTGCTCTCCTTCCAGGGTCAGCCTGATGACTGGCATGAATGGGGCCCGACACCAGGTGACAAACTGGACGTTAAGAAAAGGAGTATCACCCGATCCAAAAAACAGGAAAATTGAGCCACCTCAGTGGAATATGAACGGACTCTGCATTGATTGTGAAGAAGAACTAACGATAAAAACTACCACATTACCCATGTTATTGAAGAATGCAGGATATAAAACAATTCATGTTGGTAAAGCTCATTTTGGAGCAAAGGGGACTCCGGGAGAAAATCCTCTTAATCTGGGTTTCGATATTAATATTGCAGGACATGCTGCCGGCGGTCCGGGAAGTTATTTAGGGAAATACAATTTCAGTGCCGAATGGAGGAATGGAGACAGGATATGGGATGTAACTGGCCTGGAGCATTATCATGGACAGGATATCTTTCTAACAGAAGCCTTAACCATCGAAGCGATAAAGGCAATAGATGTAGCACTTCAAGAAAAGAAGCCATTTTATTTGTATATGTCTCACTATGCTATACATGCTCCATGGGAAGTTGACGACAGATACTATCAAAAATATAAGGATAAAGGATTAAGTGATTTCGATGCCACATATGCCGCTATGATTGAAGGTATGGATAAATCACTCGGAGATCTTGTAAATTATCTTGAAACCAAAGGAGTGATTGACAATACATTAATTGTTTTCATGTCGGATAATGGACAGCCAAGCCAGGCCGCTCTAAACAAACCCTTGCGCGGTCATAAGCTTACTCCATACGAAGGCGGTGTCAGGGTTCCGTTGATAGTAAGATGGAATGGGATCGTTAAACCGGGCATAACAAATTCAGAAGATTATCTAATGATTGATGATATATTTCCAACTTTCCTCGAAGCTGCCGGATTAAACCAGGAAAAAGGTGATTTCATATCTTTTGATGGAATCAGCTTTTTACCACTTCTTAAAGGCAATCATTCCCCAATCGAAAACCGTCCATTATTCTGGCATTTTCCGCACACCTATGACCAATTCCCATATAGTTCTATCCGAAAAGGGGACTGGAAATTGATCTATCATCATACAGACCAGTCATTCGAGTTGTTTAATCTTCAGGAGGATATCTCAGAAAGTAATAATCAGGTATCAAAAAAGCCTGAACTGGCAGACGAATTGGCGAAGGAGCTATCCATTTTTTTAAAAGAAACGAATGCTGGAATGCCTGTTGATATAGAATCGGGAAACATTATTCCTTACCCGGATGAAATCTGATATAAAAAAAGATGCCATCTCTTTAAGTATAAAGATGCCATCTCCTGGAGAGATGGCATCTTTATGATATTAAGCATATCCCCACTTTTTCATAATCTCAAGATCTGCACTCATGCACTCCATCGGGGTTTTACCCTGATAGGATTCCTGCTCGATAATGAAAACAGTTGTTCCTGTATCTCTGGCGAGATCTGTGATTTCTTTCGTCCCAATAAGACCTTCGCCTATTATACAACTCTCATATCCATGTCCTTCCTCATCATCCTCTCTCTTGATCATGTCTTTCACATGGATATTTTCATATCGACCAGGATATTTCTTCAATACATCTATCGCTTTGGCTCCTGCTATATACATATTTCCTATATCCAGTTGCAGGACCACTTTATCACCATCTGTATTCTTCATTATAACGTCAAACAAGGTTTCATTACCCATCATATGACTAAACTCAAAATCATGATTATGATATCCATACTTCATCCCGGACTGCTGGCACAATTCGCCACATTTATTAAAAACTTCCATGAATGCAAGCGCATCATCGCGTGTTTGATAAAGACTGGCATCCAGCCAGGGACTTACCACATATTTCTGGCCCATTGCAGCTGCATCCTCAACTGTATATTTCCATTCATCGGTAAAATCATTTTTAGCTGCATCCCAATGTCCACTTCCAAGTATTGTATGGCCACTTATCATTTTTAATCCCAGATCAGCTAATACTTTCTTGAATTCTGGAACTGTCCATCCATAGAACTTACGATCTCCATAATTCGCATGCTCCACATAAACATATCCCATCTCTGCCAGCTGTGTCAGGGATCCTAATGGATCAGCTTTCATTTCTTCACGAACACAGTATAACTGTACCCCAACAATATTGGATTGCTTCGGAAGAGGTTGAGGAAGGGAAGATTCCTGATCGGCAGGTTTTTTACCACTACAGGATATAAGGGATTGTGATAATACAGTGGTCCCGGCTACTGCCAGGGCGCCCTTCTGTAAAAATTTTCTTCTTGATGTTTTCATATTGATATTGGGTTATTATTATTAAAAAATTTCGGATTAATTTCTATAGAGCCACTAAAAATAGGCCCTGGCAGCAAATGGATACCCTAAAAATAGCCAATGAAGGTCTGAATTGAAATAATTATTTAGTGAATTTTAAAATTACGGAAACATGATCCTGGGCCAGTTACATAGATTATCATCAATACCCGGGATCAAGTAATACTGGCTGACACCAGGAATTATTTCCATCATATACAGCAGTGATCAATGATACAACCCTGCCTTCCTCAAGGTAAAGTTGTGGACGTTCGCGCCTTGTGCAATGAAGGATGGTACCATCCATAAAATGAATATCATGATCATATACTACAAGGTCATTACATTTATCCCAATTAATACCATCAGGGGATGAAAATTGCACCCCCCATCTCTCATACCCTGAGACACGCCCCGTATTGTCTTCACAAATCATCCTGTGCTGTCCATGATGATTGAACAGGTAAAAATCCTCCAGCCTACATTCCGGCCAGACATCATCATTTTTCATGGTATAAGGACCTGATAGTTCCGGGGCTGTAGCCACCTTTATCCTCAACTCCGTATCCCGAAACATTAAAACAACACCCCTCAGATCATTTATTAATACTGCAGGATTATTCGATTCTTCATCGATAGCTGGTTGATCATTTCTTTCCCAGGGTCCGAAAATGGAAGTAGCTGTAGCATAACCCACCCGGCGCAAAAGATTATCATCATCTTCCTGCATTGTTGTAAAATCACTGCCAATATAAAACAGCACATAGGTATTATCTATCTTATGGATCGTTGGATTATGCGCCATATTACTGTCCCAGAATGTGCTATCACGTTCGCCTATTACTACTTCCCGAAATTCGTATGGTCCAGTTATATCTGGAGAAGTTGCCCTGACAATTTCAGACATTGCGCGATAATCCGATGGAAATCCACTCATTTTTGGCCATCTGGAAACAAAAAGATGA
>JBHOSY010000088.1:0-18772 GCA_042584165.1 Bacteroidota bacterium
AATCATCATGAAGAAGAAGAATAGAAAAGCAGGACCACCCCCAATTATGGCTATGATACCTGGAAAAACCTGGGCAATGATAGCTGCCAGTATCCAGTGGGTGAAACATCCGAAAGATTGACCACGTGCTCGTACTTTGTTTGGAAATACCTCTGATATAAATACCAAAATGACAGCACCCTGTGATATACCAAAGAAGGCAATATATCCAAAGAGAAAATATGCCAGGTATTCCGCCTACTAGTGCTCCGACAACCGTACCATATAATGCGACAGATACAGTAAATCCATGCCACCAGTCATTAAGCTTAAATAATTCCTGGATTGAACCTTCAGCTCCTGATTTAACAGCTGTATCAAACCCGAACAGGAAACCTCCCAGGGTTGATACGAAAGTGATAAAGTATAAGTATCTTTTATTCATCCAGGTTTAGATTCACTAAACACAAATCGGCCTAAGATAATAAAATATCATCACACAGTTGATTGATGTTATATATATGAGGATAACATGGGAGAAAACCAAATTGTTGGAACAGGAGTCCAGTAGAGAAATTAATGGGGGGGAGAGGATATGTGGATTTTTTATTTCTGAACCTCTCATCTCCAAATACTCCATTCTTACCGGCCAGCAATCAGTAACGAGTAACAATATTTATGTCAATGTTTGAGTTTTTTCTTAACTTGTCGGATTATTAGGATTTGTCCGCCATACATGTTTCATTATGAGACAACTTGAATACAAGATCTTCAGGAAAGGTATATACTATACCCTTTCATTTATTCTTGTTCTGTGGGCTGTGAAGTCAATTGAATGGTCACAGGACGTTGATCTTGGACATTATGGGATTTTCCCGCGAACCATCAAAGGATCATTGGGAATAATTACAGCACCTTTGATACATGGCGATATATTCCATTTATTCTCAAATACGCTTCCTTTAATCGTTTTAGGCATTGGCCTGTTTTATTTTTATCATAAAATCGCCGCTGAGGTTGTCTTCTGGATTTACCTTGCTTCAGGTTTCTGGGTATGGATTATTGGACGGGATGCATATCATATCGGTGCCAGCGGGCTTGTATATGGGATACTTGCTTTTCTTTTTTTTGGAGGATTACTCAGAAAGAATTCAAGATCATTAGCCATTTCGATGGTTGTATTTTTCATGTATGGTAGTATGATTTATGGACTGTTTCCTGGGGATGAAAATGTCTCCTGGGAATCACATCTTATGGGAACAATGGCAGGAGCCTTTTGTGCAGTTTATTTCAGAAAATATCCTATTCATACAGGAAAAGGACAAAAATTACTTGCATGGGACAATGAGGATATCAATGTAGGAGAGGAAAGAGCCATAAACCATACAGCAGATTCCGGAACAGAATTCGTATACAGGGTGAAATCCAAAGACAATTTATCTGACAATTCTGAGACCTGAGACCTGAAATTTTCATTATTGGGGAAACCCTGAAAGATTAATTACTTTGTTTATATTTGCGCCTCATAACAAGCTTAAATCAAAGAAACGTGAAAAATTTATCCATCATAATAAATGTAGTGTTGTTCATAGCAGTAATTGTACTATATGTTTTGCATTTTACGAGTGGTAGGAGCACAGAGTCAGCGGAAGGGAAAATGACAAATATTGAAACTGATTTGGGGCCATCTTCAATTGTTTATGTAAATGAAGATACCCTGTTAGGCAAATATGATTTTTTTAAAATTGAATTGGCCAGGCTAGAAGGCAAAAAAGCTCAGTCAGAGCAGGATTATTCAAATAGAGCCGCTGGTTTGCAATCAGAGATAGAAAATTTCCAGCGAACAGCTGCAAATATGACGATTAATCAGGCCAGGGCTGTTGAGGAGGACCTGATGAGGAAGCAACAGAATCTTTTAAAGTACCAGGAAACCCTTTCCCAGGATCTGATGCAAGAGGAAGTCCGATTGAATACAGAATTGTATAATAAGGTAGCCGGATTTCTGAAAGAATATGCCGCTGAAAACAATTACAGTATTGTCCTTAATTTCAGGAGAGGAAATGCTTTGATGTATATTGAAGAAGGTATGGATATTACCAATCATGTGGTTTCCAGATTGAATGAACAGTATGCAAAGGGTGAACAGCCTGCCCCAGGCGGAACAGATACTGAATAGTTAATATAAAAAAGCAAAACCCAGTACAAGGTTAAGATAGGAATACGAAGGCGATTGTGAGACCTTGGAAACATAATTATATCTTGCAGTCAGGTTCAATGCAAAATCATCTGTAATATTGAAGAAAAGACCTGCCTCCGGGAAAAAACCAAAATGCCAGTTATTATTTACCGAGGTATATAATCCGATATCAGTTTTTTTATTCATTCTGTAGGTACCGATCCCACCGGCCACATATGGATTAATTCTGGAACCGGGAGAAATGAAGTAATGGCCTGTGATCATAATGGGAAACGCATTGATATACCTGTATTGCTTACCTGAAATTGTTAAATTACCCATAACATATGTATCATAATCAGAAGCTTCATAAAACACATTCCACGAAGCTATGAGACCAACTGCGAAGTTATCATTTATGCCTTTGCCAAATTCAAATCCAAATCCTCTAAAGCTGGATTTATCAATAAAATCATTCAATTCACCTGTAGGATATACAGTGCTCCAGGCAAGAATTGAATAATAATCCTGTGCTGAAGAAAAATGACTCAGGAATTGACTTAAAATGAATATGGGAAAGAATATTTTTTTCTTCATTAAGAATTTATTTTTTCCATTGTTATCATGTTCCGGATAGATAAGGTGATTGTTTAAAAGCCTGATCTATATAAGTAGAAATTCTTCTTGCTATGTCTCCTTCATCGCCTCCGAGTAGTCCATTTATTCCGGATTGCCATACTATTACCATTTGCCTGTCTTCCGGAGCTTCCTGATCTGGATCTCCCATATCAATTAATATGGTTCCTGATTTGTAGTTGTAAGTGAATCCACCCCATGGGTACCACGGATAATTGCCCCAATAATGCGGATATCCCGGATACCATCCTCCCAACCAATAGCCAGGGATAAATCCAGTGTTAGTAATCTCAATTGCAGAATTCACGATAACAAGATCAGGTTCGCCGCCTGGAAAGTCACCACTGTCGTCTGGGAAAATCCGAGTATAGCCCAATGTCTGCAAATTTCTTTCAACTTCCTGAAGTATTAGTCTCTGGTATTCATCATTGACCGGATCAGATGTTTCCTGTTGATCTTCAGGTACGTTTTTTGGAACAGTATCCGGCATGAAATATGATTTGGGAGAGAAAGAATATCCTTCCTTTTTAATCGTTGCCACAATATCAAAATCCTCAATCTCCTCTCCACCTCCAGGATAGCAACCATATATTGCAATCACAAAAGCTGGCAACACCCACCATCTCAACAATATTTTTTGAATGTTCATAGATGATCTAATAAAACTCTCAGGTTAGTTTATTCTCAAAACATCCGATCCAGGTTAATTGTTTAATTTGACCATATTTATACTATAATCTTATTCAGGTTGATAATAATATAATTTAGTGTTCTTGAATAAATTGAAACTGAGAGAGAAAAAGAAAATATATGCCTCATGCTCAGCATATGGTCTGTATATTTCCGGACTGCCACTGTCATCAAGACGTGTTGCCTCGAAATCCTGGTTAAAGAAATTAGTCAGATAATATTTGAATTTAAGATTTGCCCCGTAAGGGAATTGAATACCCACCAGCAACGTATGGAATACTCTTTCTGATCTGTCGGAAAACCAGTATCTATTCTTTTCCTCTTTCTTCCCATTTACAAAGAACTTTTCTTTAAAATGGAATGGGAACTCTATTTCATAACCCCCATAAACAAAGATTCCATCTAATTTTCCAAGTTTTATACCGGCAGGGATCCCTAGCGTATAGTTTCTATACTTATACTTTACATTCTTAATTTCAGGGTCATCGTAAATAAGTCCGACATTCCTGATTCCCAATCCCGTAAAAACCCCTAAATATTCTGAAAGGTCCACATTTAGCATAGTTTGTGAGTTAAATACCGGCGCCCATCTGATAATATTATCTGCTGGATAACCATTTTGTGTGACATCAGCAAAAGAAAATATCATCTCCCATGCAGAAGTAGTATAAATATCCTGTCCTATCAGTTTTGAATTGAGTAATAATAAAATAATAATTGATGATAAAATACTTTTAATTTTCCTCATGGATCTCACATCGATTATAAATTGAATATGCAATATAAACACTGTATCAAAATATATTTATATCACTGTTGAAATTAATAGTAAAATCCAGACCCGGGTTAACCCGATGATCTACTCCGATAATATGTCAGTAAGATTCTGAATAACATGACTGGCATCTGTAAAAAGGTATAGTTTATCATCATATTTGCCAAAAAGCTTGCGGATCTCATCAGTATGTTTATTTGAATATCTGGTTTTTCTGATGAGAATCGCTTTTATGCGGTCTGGATAGTTTTTGGTTATGGTACTATATATAAATGGATCAGCCTCACTATCGTCTCCAATGAGGAGAAATTTCATTTGTGGGAAGACTGATAAAAGAAACTGAATCCTTTCCAATTTGTGTGTGGCCTTTGGTTTCATCTGCTTACCACGAATAAGATATCTGAATTTCCTATAGGGTTTAAGATAAACAGGTCCTTCCGGGAAATCCCGGTAATCCAGAAACAATTTAATCAGAGGATAAAGATTGTATTCACTATTTGATACATAGAAAAAAGATAGATCCTTTTCTTTGAGTATCCGGTACAACCTGCTCATATCCTTAACAGGCTTCCTTGAAAAGGCATTTCTGGTTAAAATTGTTCTTGCTTTTTTAAGAAATCGGTTCACGTAAGTTAAAAGTATTGTATCGTCAATATCAGAAATGACCCCTAATTTAGATTCAGAATATGTAAAGATTCCATTCTGACTCATTTCCGGGATACGTATTTTTTCTATATCCTTATTTTTCTTGAAAAGCTGGTACTCAAGGGGAAGTACGTGGTCCTCATCCGTGAGATGGATTTTGATTTTAAAATATCCAGTTCTATCAGTTTGCTTAATGAATTTCTGTCCGTTAAGCTTTATAATCAGGTTTCTTGGTTTTGCCCGGGAGGGTAGATAGTACTGAATGATCCTTAAAAAATTTCGAAATGGATGTTCCTCGGGCTTGATTTTAAAATATCCTTTTCTAACACCAATTATCTGCCCTTCGAGCCATAAAGTCTGCTGGTAGTTGATCCCGGTTTGAGGGAGTATGATGTGCTCTTTTTTGTGAATTTTCAAAATAATTTTAAATAGAGATCAAATATCAAATAATTCTCCTTTGACTTCAATTAATTATCGTATGAAATTACTGCTCATGATAAGCCTCCAAATTAGATTTATAAATCAGGTTTAATCATCTTAATTATTTAACATTTCACCAGATTTTTCGGCTTAATTTATTATTTTCAGAATTATGAATCGCAGAATTTATTCAATTAGCATAATACTCTTTGTAGTATTATGCTTCCCAGTCTGGATCCATGCCCAGGAACAAACAACCTGCTCCCACCAAAAAAACTCTGCGTAAATCCTGATATTATTACTTACTCCTCTAAACAAATAACACTGTACTCGTTTAATTTATCCAGGGTAATATTTGTATAGTCTCCTGATTTTGATAAAGGGATATTTTCTTTGTCATCAATCAGCGAAGCGTTGGAGTAATTCCCCAATATCCTGATTGATATATCGCGCATTTCAACCGCATCAAAGAAAGCAGTTCCTGAATGACCGCTCAAATTGATCAGGTGAAGCATGGTCTGATTGGTTTTTGGTTGTTTCATAGCAGTTATTTCGACTGCCGGATGAGCATCGGTAATTAATTGTCGTTTATGTACCAGGTGATCTACTAAATCTGAAATAAACATCCAGTGTTTATCATTGCTGTGTTCGTAATACAGCTCACCTATATTCCATGGGATAAATGCCGCTTTCCCTTTTCCAATTTCTTTTAAAATGAGCCCGGGTTTATTTGTGGTTTCGTCCAGGGTGGCTACTTTATCAGGAGGTCCGAATTGTCCTGGAGGTATCAATGTGATTGGAGTAGGAGAGGGTTCCAGTTCCAGGTAATCTCCTTCCCAGAACAGTACCCAGGTATTATTCAACAAGGGGAAGAGGGTATGATCTTCAATCCTCATATACGTTGATTTTGCATCTTCCCAGTGTTTTACTGTTTTCTCAAATGTTAAACCAGGGTGTGTAGTTCCTGCAATAAGAACAGAACCTCCCTTATTTATAAATGATTCCAGCTTTTCAGGTGTTGATCCGGATGGAATCACAACTAGATCAATATCGTTCGGATCTATGTTATCGATCCGGTTGGTTACTCTAAAGGGAATATGCAGTTCAGACAGTATTCTGAAAAAACCACGATAGTTCCTGTTATGGCTACTCCAGTTTGGATCCTGTTTTGCATAGAGTATTACTCTCGCTGCACTTTTCTGACCGACATACTTGTCCTGATGTTCTTTATAAAATTTGAACACTGGTTTTACTGAGATCTGAGCTGTTTTGTCTGGTTGGTCCGGGGTGCCCAGCAAAACAAATGCCGGAAAAGCACCATGGGCCATGTTCTGATACAATAGAGCGCGCAATCCCGTTCCAGCAGTACTTCCAAACCGGTATCGCATTTCCTGGTAGGGCATTACCAGGTTGAATGCCATTTTATCCGGCTTGGTGTTGAGCGCTCTATTTACATGCTGACTCGAAGAATAGATCCATTGAGGTAAAGGGCGCCACTTGTAGAAGTCAGCTTCTGTAACAATACCATCCGTGTGCTCTTCAATATAAGTCATAAATAAAGCTTTAGGACGTTTTTCATGAATCAGATCGCTAAACTTCTTTGCGACTGTCACGGCACTCTGAAAAATAAATTCTCTGTAATCTTTGTCAGAATTATCCGGAATCGGCCTACCGTATTTATTCTGAAACCGGATTTCGCAAACATCACAATGGCACAATCCAATATACCGCCCATGATAATCAATCGAAATATTTCCGAACCAGTTAAAAAACAGGCCGTCTACTTCATAGCGTTCAAGAGCCTCTGTCAGGATCTCGATCGCTTTCTGGTTGTAATAATCTCCATTGATGCAGATGCTATGTAATCCATTGTCATCAAAGACCGGACTGCCATCTTTCTTTTTGAAAAACCACTCAGGATGGACATCGTAAACATCTTTACGGGTTCTGCTGAAATCAAATCGCCCAATAATCCGGATATCATTTTTATGTGCTTCATCAATTACTTCACCAACGAGGTCCTTACCTTCCGGGAGATAGTCACTACGATAGTGAAAATCCACTTTGGTTGGATAATGTGCTGTAATTCCCCCGACACTGAATAGTATGGTATTTGCTGGAAATTCTTTTATCTCTTGCACGAGGGCAATAGGATCAAGATCAGAATCTGTTTCCCGTAAATTGGTCTGGATTAATGAGACAGGTTCCGCCATCCACCAGCCATCATTGGCAGACACAAACAAGGTGATTAAGATATAGATAGTAAGTGGTAAGATCATGGTTCAGTCGATTAAGAATAAAAAACACAAAATAATCAGTATTTAAAGATAAGAATAATTGGATCAATGAATTCAAGTCAGTTAAAGATGGCATCTCTACAACGATAGATTTTTTGATCGTTATTTATAAAATCATATATTGAGGATCCATTAACCATGGATAAATAGGCATAAAGGAATTCCTTGTGCTGGTTGTTAACTCAAATCTATTCTAAAATGACATTCAGAATAATACTATTCTTAGCTCTTGTATTGCTTTTTACGCAATTCCAGGTCACACGCAAATATTCTACCGAATATGACAGGAACTGGCCTCAATGGCGTGGGCCAAAGGCAACCGGTGAAGCTGTTTACGGGAATCCACCTGTTGAGTGGAGTGAAATGAAAAATATAAAATGGAAAATTGAAATTCCCGGAAAAGGTCTTTCAACCCCGATCATCTGGGAAGATAAAATTTTCATTTCTACCTCTGTTGCGACAGTTCAGAAAGTAGAAGATGATGAAGTTGAAGAAGCAGAAACCACCCAACGGCGCGGTCCTCCAGTCAATAAGGCGACAGGCATCCAGGATTTTGTAGTGATGGCTATAAACAGGGAGGATGGGTCACTTTTCTGGGAAACTGTTGTTTGCATGGAACAACCAGTTGATGCTACCCACAATCTGGGTACCTGGGCATCCAATTCACCTGTAACTGATGGGGAACATCTGTATGCATATTTTGGCTCCCGCGGATTGTATTGTCTGGATTTCAATGGGAAAGTTATTTGGGAACGGGATTTTGGTCAGATGGAAAAGGTGATGAGTTTCGGAGAAGGTAGTTCCCCCACTATTTTCAAGGATAAGATCGTTGTTATCTGGGATCATCAGGGAGATTCTTTTTTATATATACTTGATAAAGCGACGGGAGAAGATATTTTGAGGATCCCGCGTGATGAAGTATCTTCCTGGGCAAGTCCGATGATACATCACATAAATGGAAAAGACCAGGTAATTACCAGCGCTTCAAATAAGATCCGCAGTTATGATCTGAACTCTGGCGAAATAATCTGGGAAGGTACCGGAATGACACGAAATGTTATCCCTAATCCAATCATTCAAGAGGATATTCTTTACCTGATGAGTGGATTTAGGGGAAACGCTTTAATGGCGATCGATTTAACCAGGGCAAAAGGTGATATCACTGGTACCAATGCCATATTATGGGAATACAACCAGGATACACCATATACTCCTTCAGCGTTGCTGACCAAAGACAAACTATATTTCCTGAGAGGCAATAATGGCAGTTTAACATGCCTGGATATTGCCGATGGGAAAGTCAATTACAACCTGCAGAAACTGGAAGGAACCGGTACTGTATTTGCTTCTCCTATAGGAGTTCAAAACAGGCTTTACGTCAGTTCTCAAAAAGGGATTACTTATGTGATTAAACAGGGCCCGGATTTTGAAATTCTGGCCCAAAACACACTCGAAGATGGGAATTTTGCTTCTCCTGCCATTGTAGGCGATGAATTATTCATTCGGGGATTCAAATATCTTTACTGCATATCTGAAAATTGATTTTATCAAATAGGGATGCCATCTCTATACACACTCAAAGCAATAAGGTGTTGCACCCAAGTAATAATGCAAGTATTGATAGTAAACACTAAAATAAAGTAACCATGGCCCAGGAATGTAAAGTATGTCAGTTGGGCAGAAAAACAGTCCAGAAGTTGGAGTAAGACTATATTGATGGTTTGTCCAAGTCCAAAATATCTCGTACGTATGATGTCAGTTATGATTCGGTATCGTTCCACCTTCAAAACCACCTCCCAGCCAAGGTTGCTCGAGGTGCTGAGTTGCAGCTGATCGATGATGGCTTCAACTTGATGCGATGTATTGACCAACTCCTGGAACGGATGGAATCAATCTTCCAGCGCAACTATGATAAGCAACATGATAGTGAAGTGCTTCGCATTCGGCTACTATTCTTATACTAAACGTTGTGTGTCATTGAAAAGCAGTATCCGGAATTAGTACATTACAACTGAAAACGTTGCAATCGAATACGTTAAAACAAACACCATGGCCTGTATCGTAGGCTCAATCAGTTTGACAAAGAAGAAAGAAAATCAAACAGAAAACACTTCTAAAAAGAAGGGTAGATTTTATCTTTAATAAGTAAATTGTAATTATCTAATGTATCTCTTAGTTTTATGATGCTGAGATTCCAATTGTTGCTGAAGTCAAACAGAGACGTAAAATCCAAATATCAGGCAGGGCTTGAAAGGACCAGGCCCTGGCTGGAGGAGAAAAAGGAACATAATGTTCAGAATCTATCTTAAGCTCACCATCAGGGATCTGATGTTAAACAAGGGATATTTTTTCATAAATCTCCTGGGATTAATTATTGGGATTACTGCGTTTACACTAATAGTATTTTGGATAAAAGCAGAAACTTCCTACGATACGTTTCATAAGAATGCTCAGGACATATACAGGGTTGATTATCTATTGTATGAAGAAGAAGTTCTTGAACAACATTCTGCATCAGGATCACATGGTATAGGAAAAGAAATACAGAATGCTTTTCCAGAGGTTCTGGATCACACACGTTTCTTTCGTACAGAAGGTCTTGTAAAGTACGGGGAAGGGAATGAGAATGAAACTATTAAAGAAAGAAACCTCTTATATGCTGAATCATCTTTTTTCAATCTATTTTCATTTCCTCTGATACAGGGAGTAGCGGACTCCAGTCTTCTGGCTCTGGATCATGCTGTTATTACGGAGGAATGCGCCCGGAAATATTTCGGCGACGAGAATCCCATAGGAAAAATACTTAGAATTGATGGTCGTGTAGATTATATGATAACAGGGCTTGTCAAGTCTATCCCCCGGAATTCTCATTTTACCTTTGATATCCTGCTATCTTATGAAAACCTGTTACAACAAAACCGCAGATATTGGGATAATGCTTGGGTTAGCGAAAGGGTTTATACATACCTCCTCCTTGCTCCGGGCGCTGATGCGGAAGCCCTGGAAAGCAAACTGCCACAGATACCCGAAACCTTTATCGGGGAATCTATGAAGAGAGCATTCTATCTGATTGAATATAAGCTTGTGAAGCTGACTGATATTCATTTGCATTCCTCCGTAAGTAACGAATTAGAAGTCAATGGCAACTATCGAAATGTTAATTCATTGGGGATCATTGCTTTGCTTGTTTTGCTGATTGCATTTATCAATTACCTCAATCTGGCTACCTCACGTTCAGTGGAAAGAGCTCATGAAGTGGGTATCCGAAAAGTATCAGGAGCATTAAAGAAAGATCTGATTCTCCAGTTTTTAACAGAATCAGCATCCTTGAACCTGGTGGCACTAATCATTAGCTTCACCGGTGTCTTTCTTTTGCTTCCTTTTTTTAAACAGGCGATGCAAAGTCCCTTGCAGATTGATATTCTGACCCTCACCCTTCTCTTTTTTATTCTGCTGGTAACAGGCACGTTATTCACCGGATTCCTTTCTGCCATATATAGTTCACAGTTCAAGCCCACCCTTGTTTTAAAAGGGAAAATACCAGGCGGATCGGGATGGATTGGCCGCCTTAAGAATTTCCTCGTAGTTTTCCAGTTCACGGTTTCTGTCATTCTGATTATCGGAACCATCACCATTTATCGACAGGTTAATTTTATGCGCCATCATGATCTGGGATTTAAACCTGAAGGATTAATCGTTCTGGATGGGCCACGGATACTCAATGTAAATTCCTATGAGTCCTATTTGAGCGGTATGGAAGCATTCAAAAATGACATTAAATCGCTGTCCATGGTCAGAAATATCACCTCCTCAACAAGTATTCCCGGAACTGAAATTACGAACTCACGTGTCTACGGAATTCCTGTTGAGGGACGTAATACAGAAAAGAAGATTGAAGTGTATTACGTGGATGATCAGTTCTTTGATACATATGGTATAAGCTTTACTGCCGGTGAAAATTTTTATTCCACCATATTGGAAGATTCAAGCAACATCATTCTTAATGAAGCAGCCCTCTCATATTTTGGTTTTGAAGATGCACAGAGTACCATCGGAGAAGTTCTGAGAGGGGGCAGGAAAATGGTTTTTGTAAAAGGAATTGTCAAGGATTTCAATCAGCAAATAATGAAAGAATTGCCAGGGCCCATCGGATTCTTCCATCAACCGGGAAATCAGTATTATACGATAAAGGCCGAAATGACCGATATAAGCAGACTTATATCTGAGCTGGAGAAGATATGGATGGCTCACTACCCGGGAAATCCATACCTCTACTTTTTTCTGGACGATTTCTACAATGAGCAATACAGGGCAGAGCAACGTTTCAGCGGATTATTCCTGGCCGGTTCGCTGCTTGCTATTATCATTGCCTGTATGGGATTATCGGGCTTATCGACTTATGCAATTATCCGTCGTACAAAGGAAATAGGTATTAGAAAGGCAAATGGAGCAACGGTTTCCCGGGTGATGGTTTTATTGAATAAGGATTTTGTGACTTGGGTGGCTATTGCCTTTATTATTGGCTGTCCCATTGCCTGGATTATCATGAATAAATGGCTCCAGAATTATGCAACTAAAACAGAACTGAGCTGGTGGATATTTGCACTTGCCGGAATAATAGCCATCATCATAGCTCTGTTCACGGTTAGCTTGCAAAGCTGGCGTGCAGCCACTAAAAACCCGGTAGATGCATTGCGAGATGAATAAAAAAACAAAAGATCCAAAATGATAATTCTCCCTTTTTTGGAAAAACGGTGAAAGTGGTTCTTCGTCAAATTTGGGGAGAATATAGCACCAGACAATTCGTATATGCCAATTGAATTGGATAGTAGATGTTTAGTATATCTGAGGTTCCTTTCTAATTTTTAAGTTTGAGTAGTAGCCTCTTGCTGAAGCCCCAAGCCATAATCCTACCGTACCGGTTGAATAACCTCTGGCTAAACCATTTATCTCTTTTACCAATTTATAATCTACAAAAACTTTAGCCTTTGGGATTATTATCGAGATATATTGTATAAAACTATATTTCCTGTAGCCGTTAGCAAAAAGTGAACTGATCTAAGACTAAGGTTAAGAGATAGTTTATTACATTTCAAATCCTAAAATCAGTTTCGGTGGTCCCGTGAGTAATCGATTTTAGCCGTTCTAAGCCGTTCAACCCCCAAAATGTAGCTAACACACTGTCTAAATAGGCTTATTTTAAAGATGGCATCCCTACTATCCAATTATAAGTTATTGAATGAATCTAACATTAATAACCGTGATCTCTGATTTCCCTACCGTTCTGACTGGTGGTCCCCAGAGTTGAATACCACTGGTTACAAAAAAGTGTGTATTACCAATAATTTCATGTCCCCAACTTATTTCGTAGATATCGCTGGTTATAAAATTAAATGGAAATAACTGACCATGATGTGTGTGACCGGATAGCTGGATATCTACCTTGGTTTGGCTCACTGCCTGGATATCACCGGGACGATGATCCATCAGAATTATCGGATAATGATCTAGCAAGTCCGTAATTAAATCGTCGATAGAAAGCCGGTCGCGGTTACGACTGTCTTTTCTGCCACCAAGATAAAATGAATGATCAATTAATATTACGGTGTCCTGAAGTATGCTGATCCCTGTATTATTATAAAAGGATATACTGCTGCGTCTTCCATGATGTTCATGGTTCCCGTAAACCCCATGGATGCCGTACTTAGCATCGAGTTCATTGAATAATTCTTCAATCCGTGACATCCGGATGTCCTCACGGTCCCCTTCGAGTATATCACCCCCAAAAAATATGATATCTGGTTGAATTTCCTTCATCTTATGAACGAATCGTTCAACAAATTTCTGACTTGTCATATCACCAATATGAAAATCCGATACGAAAGCTATTTTCAGGTTTTGTAGAGTAGAGGATTTTCCGGGTACATTAATTGAATATTCGGAGGTCCTTATATGGTTGAAATTGAAAATACCATATATCACCACCAGGCACGGGATAATAATTGCAGATATCAATCCGGTTTTCCTGAAGGAAGCACTCCTGATATATCCTTTCGGTAACCATTGGATGAATAAATTCAGAAGAAGGAAAATATCAAATAACAGAACCAGGAGGAACAGGTACAACATATATGGCATTGTGTAATACCCAAACCTGGCCAGGGGAATGAAAAATGTACTGGTCTCTTCATGTAATAATAATTCGGTTACCGGGAATGCGGAGATTAACAGGAGAAAAACTAGGGTGAAAATGATTTTCCTCCCTTTGGGTATTAAAAGGTATATTATCCTGAAGTAGACATAAATAGCAGGGATGAAATAAGCGGAGAGAATGTAAAAGAAAAACATCTGTAATCAGAATCAGAATTATGATTTATGCAAACTGTTTCCGTGAAAGTACGAATTTATAATTCACAAAGTAATTGCGATACTGATCACTTAGGTATATATGCCTTGTGAATACGGGTTGAAAATGATAAATTTCAAATAGAAATTCTATCAATTAAGAGCAATAGCAATCCTTTAAACATATGACTATGGAACCGAACCACTTTTCCCGAAGAGATTTTCTGAAAACAGCTGGGTATGCTTCTCTGGCAACATTCGGGACCGGTATACTGACTACCGAAGCGCTGGCAGCCATTGAAAAAGTTGATTCAATGAAAATCACAAAAATTGAAGCTGTAAAATTCAGCGATAAGATTAAAATAAAGCGTGGCAGTGGATTCGGTAAAGCAGAATTCTGTTGGGTGCGTTTACATACAGATGCTGGAATTGTAGGTACAGGTGAAACTTATCCTTTTTCAAATGGAGAACTTGGAACATTAAAAGATTATACCAGACTGCTCATTGGGAAAGATCCACGTGATATCGATGGTATCTGGCAGCGGTTTTATCATCAGATGGCCATGCGGAATGCCGGTGGGGCGGACATGCGCATATTAAGCGCCATCAATATGGCCCAGTTGGATATCCTGGGGAAGGCATCCGGTTTGCCACTTTACCGTTTACTTGGAGGCAAAACACGATCCCAGATAAAAGTTTATAATACCACTACGGATTACTGGGCGATCGGTGATACAAAAATGGGACCTGACACTGAAGAGATTGTCAGATTCCTGTTGGATCGCAACATAAAAGCCATGAAAATATACCCTTTCAGGGCACAGGGTTCTTACATAAGTGCAGCTGAAATTGAAAGAGGTATGGATTGGATCAGGGATATACGAGAGATAGCAGGAAATGAAATGGATATTTGTGTGGACTGCTGGGGCAGATTTGATCTCCCAAGCGCGCAACGCATTGCTAAAGCACTCGAACCATATGGTATCCTGTATCTTGAGGATGCAATGTTGATGAATAACGCAAAATCGTATGCGATACTTGCACAGGAAACTTCGGTGCCTATATGTATGAGTGAAACACTGGCTACCCGTTACGAATACAGGGAATTCCTTGAATTGAAAGCCTGTGATGTGGTCATGTATGACCTTACCTGGGTGGGGGGCATTTCCGAGGCGAAAAAGATATCAGATATGGCTGATACCTATTTCATTCCTACTTCGCCGCATACCTGTGGCGGCCCGCTATTATGGTTCGCATCCATCCATCTCTGTACTGCCTTGCCAAATTTCCTGATCATGGAAAGTAATTACTGGAAATATACAGATCAATTCCCCTATTTTATCAATAATGTACCTGTACCTGAAAATGGTCTTGTGAGCGCACTTGAATCTCCCGGGTTAGGCGCAGAGATCAAGCCTGAAATATTCAAGAATGGCGATGCAATTGTGGAGACGGTGGCTGAATTATAGCTATTCTTCCTTTTTAAATTGTGTTGCAAATTTTTTTCAGGGTTTTAAACCCGGGGCAAAAAAACCTTAATTGCATTCTGGTTTTATATCTACTCCTTCACAATACAAAAACTATCCTTTACCTTGCCCTTTGAATTGATAAATGCTGCATACAGTTTATCACCCTGAATTTCAATAGACATTGACCCATAATGTTTATTTGAACTGAATGCCATAGCCGGATGATCAAGAGAACCAATCCTGGGTTTATAACAACCTACTCCACAGACAACATAGATCGTTCCTTGGTGATCATTTGATTTAGTATAATTGGCTGTACTTCTCCTGGATTCAGTTTCATAAAGCTGGATAATATTAGATGTGTTAAAGTTTTCTGAACTTCCGTAATGACTGGAAATACGATGAGATCGTTCATAGGCATGACTATGTCCACTCAGAACAAGATCGGTTCCATGCTTTTCAAGGATGGGAAGTATGTTTTCCCGCATTTCCTTCATCCGTCCTCCACTGTCTCTTTCATTATCCGAATCATGTGATCCCTTGGTATACGGTGGATGATGGAAAAATACGATGAGCCATTTGGATTTGTTCTGATTCAGATCATTAATCAACCACTGAACCATTTTCCCTTCAATCCCTCTATCCGAATCTTCTGAATCAAGCGATATGATATGAATATCCCCGTAATCAAATGAATAATAGGCCTCTGTATTTGATGGTATGCCTCCTCCTTCCCCACGGACAGGTAAAGAAAAAATATCATAGTATGGACCTGACTGGTATTCAGAATTCGCACTTCGTCCATCATGATTACCAACAGTAGGCCAGGAAACTGTGTTTCTAAATAATTCATCATAGATATCATCAAACAGTCCTTGTTGAAATTCCTCATCTGATCCATTATAATAGGCAATATCGCCCAGCATCAGCCAGAGATCAGTGTGGTTCTTCTTCCTGTATTTGAGATATCCTTTTTTTACTGCCTTTGCGAACGGATCCCCTGTGCCAAAATCACCAAGTACCCAGATCCTGACAGCTTCATTGTATGGAGCACGGGGGGATGTAATAAAGTAATAGTCACGAATTCTTCCACTTAATTTGTTCTTTAAATTCCCGATCGAATAGAAATACTTAGTAGAAGCAGTCAGACCTGATAATTTGATTATATGCTCAGTCGTATCAGAATCAGTTTCAATTGACCACTCCAGATGTTCAGGATCCAGGCCATACAGTACTTTACTATCTGTTGGTAGATTGGTTCTCCATCGAATTATAATACTGCTGGAGGTGCCCGATTGTAAATAAGGGCCCCGTATAACCTCGGGCTTTTTGGATGCAGTATGATCTTTTAGATTATGCGTTTCTGGATTATTGATGATTTGACTCTGGATCATCAATAATAAAATAACGTTTGTTGCAAAAGTTATGGTCATTATTTCTATAACTTATTATAGCTGATTCATTATAATGAATTTAAGATAAAAATTAATATGATGCATTTTATAGTCTCACATTATCAATTATTGCGGCTTTTATTTGAGATTTTAATAAAACTAAATGGGGACTAAAATTATAAAGTCAAGATTATCCTTTGCATTAATTTAACAGGGAATATTATTTTGAATAATTAGCTTAAAGACCTACTTTCAAGGATCTGGATACCACATTTTTTTCAGGATATTGCTAATTTTTTCTTAACGCTCAGCTTATATTATTACAACTATGCTTAAGTATACCTTCATATTTGCCATCAGACATTTTTTAAGGAACAAATCATACACAATCATAAACATCTCAGGTCTGTCGATAGGTTTAGCTTGTACGCTGGCAATTCTTCTCTGGGTGAAGGATGAGAGGAGCTATGATATGTTTCACTCAAATATCGAAAATATTTACCGGGTTGTAGAAAACCAGTATTACGCAGGAGGAGAACTATTTCCAGTGGCAGTTACCCCATCCCCATTAGCAAAAAACCTTAAGGATGAATATCCGGAAATAATTAAGGCAACACGTTTTACCAACAGGTATTATGCCATAGAAAAAAATGATCAGACTTTTACAGAGAATTCCGGGTTTGCTGATAAAGATTTTTTTGAAATATTCACCATTGATTTTATTGCAGGTAATAAGGAAACGTCTTTAAGTGATTTGAATTCAGTTGTTTTAACAGAAAAACTGGCCGAAAAGTATTTTGATGGTAATCCAATGGGAAAAACTTTGAGAATTAATAAAGATTTTGATTTTACAGTAACCGGAGTCATCAAAAAATTTCCTGATAATTCACATATAAATTTTGATTTATTGCTCCCATTCGAACACCTGAAAAATGAAGGAAATGACCTTGAGCAATGGGGTAATAACTGGATATATACTTATGTACTCCTACATGAAAATCATAACCTTGATGATTTAAATAAGAAAATAATCAGTACCATTAAAGACCATAATGAAGGTTCGGTAACGGATATTTATTTGCAACCTGTAAAAGACATTCACCTTTATTCAGCAGGTAAATATACAGCTGATGTGGGTGGCCTTGGTGATATCAGGTATGTCAATATTTTTATCGTCATCGCAATTGCTGTATTGTTGATAGCCTGTATTAATTTCATGAACCTGTCAACAGCTAAGTCCTATAACCGGGCTCGTGAAATTGCCTATAAAAAGGTTGTAGGATCTACTAAGTATCAATTAGTAAGACAATTTTTAACTGAATCAATTCTACTATGTTTTATCGCATATATTTTGTCGATCGTTCTGGTGGATTTTTTCCTTCCTTTATTTAATGAAATAAGTGGCAAGGATTTGTCAATTCCATATTTAAGTAAGGACTTTTTATTGTTTTCTGTATCATTTGTATTGGTTGTTGGAATGTTGTCGGGGAGTTATCCATCATTTTACCTTTCATCTTTTAAAGCAATTAATATCCTGAAAGGATCAGGGCATAGTGGAGGAGGTGCAGCCATATTCAGGCAGTTATTGGTTGTTGTTCAATTTTCTTTATCCCTGTTCCTTATCATTGGATTCCTGATCATATCACGTCAACTTGATTATTTGAAAAGTAAAAAACTGGGACTGGATAAAGATAATGTGGTATATATCTATATGAACCAGTCAATGATGCAAAAGTCCGAGGTAATCAAAAATGATATGCTGCGAAATTCAGGTATATTGAGTGCTTCAACCTCCAACCAACTTCCAACATACGTAGCCAATTCAACATCAGGTGTTGAATGGGAAGGTAAGAATCCGGATGAAACCATGTTATTTCATAATCTATCCATAGATGCAGATTATCTTAAAACCTTTAAACTTGAAATAGTTGAAGGTAGATTTTTTT
>JBHOSY010000089.1:0-18148 GCA_042584165.1 Bacteroidota bacterium
GACAGGAGTAACGGGTACCCATACACTGGATACGTTACGATCAGGAGCATATTCGATATTGTTAACAGACAAGGATAACAGTTGCCAGACAACAGGTTCGATCACGATCGATGATAATCCCAAGGTACCTTATGCAGAGAATGCGGATGTGGTACTGGAAGATCAGGATATATGTGCCCCTGATGGCAGTGTATTAGTAGAAGCTATCTATGTAAATGGAGTACAGGAGGATGTGACCCTGGTCAATTATGATTTTGACTGGTATGTAGGAGAAGCAGACTTGACAGCAGGTATAACGACAGGAGACAGGGACAGTCTGTTTAACAGTTCTGATTATGCGAGCATAGGATCAGGGACGTATTATTTCGAAGCCGAGCGCAGGACAGGCAACCGTGAAGCGGGAGAGGGTTGTGTGACAGCGCCGTTCAGGGTAGATTTAGAGGATATCAGCATCGATCCGGTGATGTTGTTGTCACAATTGGCGAACCTGGCGTGTGATCAGAGTTTTGCCACAGGGGAATTGACCTTATCGGCGACCACAGACGGGTTATTAGCGACTGATTATTACTATACGATCAGTTCAGCGATGTATGCTGACATTGACGATTCGACAGGAGTAACGGGCACCCATACACTGGATACGTTACGATCAGGAGCATATTCGGTATTGTTAACAGACAAGGATAACAGTTGCCAGACGACAGGTTCGATCACGATCGATGACAATCCCAAGGTACCTTATGCAGAGAATGCGGATGTGGTACTGGATGACCAGGATATATGTGCCCCTGATGGCAGTGTATTAGTAGAAGCTATCTATGTAAATGGAGTACAGGAGGATGTGACCCTGGTCAATTATGATTTTGACTGGTATGTAGGAGAAGCAGACTTGACAGCAGGTATAACGACAGGAGACAGGGACAGTCTGTTTAACAGTTCTGATTATGCGAATATAGGAGGGGGGACGTATTATTTCGAAGCCGAGCGCAGGACAGGCAACCGTGAAGCAGGAGAGGGCTGTGTGATGGCACCATACAGGGTAGATTTGGGAGACCTGAGTGTGGATCCAATGATAACTTACACTACCCAGTCCAACCAATCCTGTGACACCTCATTTGTTGCAACCGGTGAAATAACACTGGCAATAACTGCGGGAACTGCTACAAACAATGTGTTCGACATAATTTGGAATAATTATCCAACATCATCTCCCGGAGACATTATCAATGGCGGCCTGGCTGCTGCTTACGACAGTCTTACTTATGGGGAATATCAGGTAATAGTCAGAGATACTGCATCGAAATGTACAAGACTTGAAAATATAACAGTCAACGACAATCCATTAATTCCATCCCTGGAAGATGCCGACTATCTTGTAGATCCTCAATCTGTATGTTTTAATGAAGGATCCATTACCATTGTGAGCATCAATCCTGGTGATACCAGTGAATATGACTTTGCCTGGTATGAAGGAGATGATAACCTGAACACGGGTACTACAATTCCTGGATTATTCGATTCCTATATTGATACAACTAATTATGCAGGTATCCAGGCAGGAACATATTATTTTGCAGCCAGCAAAGTTGCCGGTGCTATTGGGTACAGATGCAATTCTGCACCATATAAGGCATCTATTCCGGATGAACATATTGATCCTACCCTCATTCTTAATCAAATAGCCAACAGAGCTTGTGATCTGGCATTTACAAATGGGGAAGTTTCTTTAACTGCCTTGACAAGTGGTGTACCCGCATCTGATTATGAATATACAATCACCCTGGCAGGCCCGGTGGACAATGGCTTTACAGGAGCAACCGGGATATATACTTATAGTAATGCCCAACCAGGCACCTATGTAGTACTCATTAGAGACGTGGATTCTGAATGTACAACAGAAGGAACAATTACTGTGGAGGATAGTCCGGCTGTACCATATGCTGAGAATCTGGATATTTCAGTAGCTGATCAGGATGTTTGTTTTAATGATGGCAGTATCACTGTAAATGCCATATATATTAATAATGTTGTTGAACCAATTGCAAATTTCACATTCTCGTGGTATGTCGGACAACAGGCGTTGAATGACAGTACTGTATTGGGCCCCGTAGATGCTTTCCTTGATACTTCAAATTATAGCAATATTGCCGCAGGTGACTATTACTTCAAAATTCAGAGGTCTGCTGGTACACCTACTGATGGGGAAGGGTGTGTAAGTAATTCATACAGGATTGATATCGAAGATGTCAGTATTGATCCAACCATAACTTATGTTAAATCTGCTAATCAAAATTGTGATCTCAGTTTCGCCAATGGTAGTATTTTAGTAAATGCCTTAACTGGAGGTGCTGCAATTCCACCATACTCTTATACATTATCCTCAACAGTCCTGGCGGCAGATATTGATTCCCTCAACAATGATTTCCAGGTGGACTTTACTGATTTGCAACCGGGGACATATAACGTAAGGGTAGTAGAAGATAGTTCGCAATGCTTTTCAAATTCTGAAATCACTATTGAAGATATACCTGTGATTGCTAATGTGGAAGATCTGTTAATGACAATTATTGATCAGTCACTTTGCTCACCCGACGGATCTGTTGTCATTGATACTATCAATCTAAATGGTGTATCTCAACCACTTTCCGATTATGATTTCACCTGGTATGCAAGTGAAGCTGATTTAAATGCCGATAATCCGATAGCGGGGGCAATCAATGCTTTCCTGGATACATCAAATTATGCTTCGATTGGAGAAGGGGAATACTATTTCAGGTTTAAAAGAAATTCAAGTACCACTGCAGCCGGAGAAGGTTGCGAAACTGCTCCCATACGGGCAAATATTCAGGATATATCAACAAATCCTTATGTGGCATTCAATGTAGTATATAATACAAGCTGTGAATTAACGCAACCAAATGGAGAATTGAGTGCTTTTGCTGAAGAAAAGAACCCATCCCTGAGTGATGATTATTCATTCGTCTGGTCCTTAAATGGAGGGGCTATTCCTGGTACGGTTATACAGACTGATTCCGATACCTCAAGTGTATTGACTGATGCTCCGGATGGTGATTACACGGTTATCGTTACCAATATATCCCGAACAAGTTGTATTGCAAATTCCGGTTTTACGGTCAAGAAAGATACCCTGGATAGTGAACCGAACCTGATCCTTGTCGATATCACAGATCCATTATATTGTTTCCCGACCGGAAGGATGCTGGTAACAGAACTTAAGGTTGGAGGGGCTACCGGGAATATCAATGATTATGATTACCTATGGTATAAAGATACCTATGATAATAGCGGTATAATTAATGATTCGGGAGGTAATCCGGTACTGACATCTAATCTGGACAACCAGTATCCTGGTACATATTATCTGGTTGCCAGGAATCTCTATACTTTATGTGAAGCTAATCCAAAAGAATTGATCATATCCGATGACAGCATCACCTATCCCGATATACGGATTGTCCAGGATGAACCGCAATCGAGCTGTGATCCGCTGCAGCCGAACGGTATATTAACAGCAACAGCAGATAATGGCAATGATGACACTAACCTTCGTTACCTCTTCAATTGGTTTATTGGTAATGATACTACCACGGCTGTAATTGCCAGTACAAGTACGGTAGGGGGGCTTGAGGATGATGAACATACGGTTAGCGTTTATGATACCCTGACCGGATGCATTTCCACTGATTACTATTTTGTTGAAGATGGTGTTGAAAAATACAGACCTCGAATATCTGCAGCTTCTACTCCACAATTCAGTTGTATTACAGATGATGGATCTGTTTCAGCCACAGTGCTGAATGTAACCGGTAACTTCCGTTTCGATTGGTATATTAACAACACGGTGGTATTCTCAGGTTCGCCTTACGAGCCTGTTTCACCAGGAATATACACTGTTACTGCTACCGATCTTGATAAAACTTTCTGTACATCCAATCCTGTTAAAATTGAGGTAACAGACCGAAGGTCAAATCCTGCCATAGTAATACATGAGGATAATCCAATGACTTTCTGCTGGGATGATGCTCCCAATGGACAATTATCTGCCAATATCGGAGGTAAAATAGGTGGCTACACATTTGAGTGGTTTAATGGTCCGGATCCAACAGGTACACCATTTGAAACTTTACACCTGATACTGGGCCAGTCTGCGGGTACTTACACACTACAGGTAACTGATAATAATACTGGCTGTGCAAGCGATACAACAGTTACACTATCGGATTCCACGCTCACTCCTCCTTCTGCTACTATTGAAATACTCTCTCATCAGACGAGTTGTGTTGACCCACCAAAAGGGTTGTTGACAGCATACGTGGCAGAAGGAGATGACCGGGATATCACAGATTATCATTTTGACTGGTACGATGGGGCAACTGTATCGGCAAGCTATGATTTCCGGGGTGTAAAATACAGAGATCTGTATACCGGGGAATATACTGTGACAGCCCAGGATATGATTACCGGGTGTATTTCTGAACCTGCAACTGAAGAAATTCTTGATGAAAGAAAATTTCCAAAGCTCAAGTTTAACATAGTTCCTGCAAAATGTGAAAGATCTGATGGGCAAATTGAAGTGGAAGTAACCAATGTTTTACCTATTGAACGGATTTTATGGTACGATGATTTTGGTTCAGAAATTGAGCAGGGAATTGGTCTGTATGGCTATCCAACCGGAGTTTATGAAATAAGTGTTACTACTTTCGAAGGATGTGTAACCGACACAGTTACAGAAATTGGAGTAGATATAAATGAGTTTAATGGAATTTCAGCCAATGGGGATGGTCTTAATGATTATTTTGAGATTGCCTGTATAACCTTGTTCCCGGATAACAATGTTAAGATATTTAACCGGGTTGGAGTCCTGGTTTATGAAGTTGATGGATATAACAATGCTGATCTATCTTTCCTGGGTTACGGTGAGAATGGCATTTATCTGATTGGCGAAGAATTGCCGGCAGGAACGTATTTCTATATCATTGACAAACGAGATGGATCTGATCCCGTGGCAGGGTATTTAGAATTGAACAGATAACAGTGGTAAAAAGAATAATTATATCGATTTTATTAATCCTGGTATTCGGAAGGGTATTTGGACAGCATCCCCCGATCCATTCGCTGTATATGTTTGATCCTATCCTGATAAACCCGGCATTTACCGGTAGCGCAGTTCAACTCAGTGCAACATTCCTTCATCGTAATCAGTGGGTTAATTTTCCCGGGGCACCCTCTACCCAGTCAGTGAGCCTGCATTCAGGGTTCCTTCAAAGCAGGGTAGGAGTAGGATTATATATGACACGTGACAATATTGGAATTCATTCAGATTACAGCCTGTTTGGGACCTATGCATATAAGATCAAGTCAAAAAGAGGGGTTTTCTCCATGGGCCTGCAGGGAGGATTTCATCATTTGAGCAGCGATTTCAATCTGTTGAATATCAGGAATCTGAATGATCCGAACCTGGGAGGGGTAATTAACAAACTCAATCCTAATGTCGGAGTAGGATTTCTATATAGTGAGAAGAAGTTTTTTGCGGGTTTTTCCATACCGTATCTACTGGAAAACAAATTGTATGATATCGAGAGTGTATTAAGTGAGGCGAAGCAGAGCCGGCTATATTATTTACATGGAGGGATAACACTGGAGCCGAATAGTAATTTGACGGTAAAACCAAGTGTACAATTCAGGCTGCAACATGGATCACCATTCAGTTTTGATTTGAATTGCACCTTTATCTATAAGGATAGGATAGGGCTGGGAGGCTCATACAGGGTATATGATGCCATGATATTTCTATTCGAATTGAAAGTACTTGAAAATTTCCACATTGGATACGCATATGATTATACTACTTCTGAGTTAAACCAGTTTTCAAATGGTTCCCATGAGATCATGCTCAACTACCGGGTCAAGTTAGGGAAGCTTCATAAGGGACTATCCTGCCCATCTTATTTTTAGAGAATGAAATTGAAGGAAAAACAATACTATTCTTAGATGGGATTAACTCCTGTTCCCAGCCGTGCAACACCTGAAATGAAAAATCATTTTATGCAAACGGATGGCTTGCAATGTAAAAAATGTGGGAAACAGGAGTATTCTTGATTTTTGAATTTTGCCCTGAAGTATATGAAATATAACTTCAGGGTTGATTTTTGATTGAATTTTAATTTACAACCAGCTTTATAAACCAGTTATGAAAATGAATGCATTAGAATTAGAGAATCGTCTTATCAGATTTGCAGCCTCCGTAATCAACTTTTCAGATCATGTAAAGAAAACAAGGGCCGGAATTCATCTTGCCGGTCAAATTGTAAGATCAGGAACATCACCGGCTTTGAATTATGCTGAAGCAAGGAGTGCTGAATCAAAAAAAGACTTTATCCATAAACTTTGTATTGTATTGAAAGAACTTAGAGAAACTTTTGTTTGCTTATGTATTATTGAGCTCACTACATTAGCCAATATTGATAATGACTATGACAATCTAAAAAAGGAAAACAATGAATTGGTTGCTTTATTCACAAAAAGCATTAAAACACTACAGAACAAACAATTCAAGAATCAAACATCACAAATCACGAATCATAAATAAATATCTGTAATTCTAACATTAAAAAAATGCTAAAGTATTGTAGAATAATAGTTTACAATACTCCTGTTCTCAGCCGTGCAATACCTGAAATGAAAAAGTTATCCTATGCAAACGTATAGCTTGCAATGTAAAAAATGTGGGAAACAAGAAATGGGATTAACTGATGAATTATTCACTGTTTCAAAAGCAATAGGAATTTTGAGTGATTTTTTTTTAAGGTAAGGGATCATATTTTATTATAATGCCCCAATTCCCCCTACCTGTACTATCTGAATAGTAAGTATGCAAAAACAGCCCTCTACAAATATATAACGCATATTTTTAACATAATCTCTAAATTAGAACGTTCTATACTAATGGGATCATACGTATTTATGATTTTTAAAAGAAAATATTGAATAATTCTGCGTATTTATTATACTTTTTTTATATAATTGCATAGTCAAGGGTTATATGAATAAGATTTTTGATATGTACAGGTATAGCGGGGAGGGATATTTGATTTATTTAATGGTATACACGCGTGTCATTTGTATACTTATATTCCTGTTTATTTCCGGCAATTCCTACGGCCAGAACGGACCCGTTTTTGGGCAGTTCTTCACCAATCCATATCTTATCAATCCATCATATGTTGGTATTGAAGGCAGACCTGCTATGTTCTTATCTTATCGCCAGCAATGGATGGGTGTCGATGGTGCTCCCAAAAGTGGTAATTTTAATTTTCATACCCCGCTGACAAATGGTCTTTCGTTGGGATTGAACTTTTTTGATGATTCGCGAAGCCTGTTACATAACGATGTTGGAACATTGACATTGGGATATGCAATTGGGATAACGAAAAAAGAATATATCAGGTTTGGAATGTCAGCAGGTGCAGGATTTCGTAGATTTGATATTGCGTCTGCTGATACTCCCGATGACCCTGCTTTAGGAAATATCAATGAGAACAGTACATTTCTTGCTGGAAATGTCGGCATTTCGTTTCATTCCGGATATTTTTCAGTTGGATTCTCGTTACCACAAATATTTGACTCGGATATAACCCCAACCACCAGCTTTCCCACAGAGATCAAAACTGTCTCACCCCTTGACAGGTATATAATAAATGCCAGTTACAGGTTCTATTTTGGATTGGATGAAATGGCATTTGAACCACATCTAGTTTATTATGCATATAAAGATTTACCATCACAATGGGAAGCAGCTGGTATATTTCATATAAAATATAATCTTTGGGCTGGAGCATCATACCGTCAGGATTATGGTCTTTCAGGTCTCGTTGGTATAAAAATGGGAGGTTCCTTTTCTCTTGGTTACAGTTATACTGTTCCATCAGAGCAAAATTCAATTGGTATTGCAACGCATGAGATCCAACTGGGATTACTTCTAAAGAAAAATAAAAGGAGGAAAAATCAAATGCTCTCATTTGTAAATAATGAACGCATATATTGGAAGGATGATGATGAAACAGCCGATGATTTCTTTGTACAGGATACCGAAGTTATTGAAAAACCTGTTGATGAGGTTGTTGAACCAATTGATACAACCGAGACAAGTACTTCTGAGGATATAAGGATACCAAGAGTCACCACTGAGGAAAGTCCTGTAATAGATGAGAATAAAGAACCTTTGACAGAGGAAAATGAGCGAGAAATGATAATAGAATCTGGTGAAAGATATGAAGTTGTAGAAACTGGTGAACATATGTTCGAATTGTTACCGGGCAATTATATAGTAGTAGGAGCGTTCCAATATTTTGAAAATGCTGAGAAATATAGTGATCAATTGTATCGTATAGGCCAGGTTGTAAAATTTGGATATAACTCACAACGTGGCTTATGGCATGTGTATATATTTATGAGTAATACGCTTGTGGGAATCAGGGATGAGTTGGGTAAAGTAAGGCAAGTACCTCAACTTAAGGAAGCATGGTTACTTACGGTTGAGTAAGAATTACCTTTTAAAGGTTATTTGTATTAATAATAAAGTTATTTCCGGGTTTAAAATAGCATGTTAAAGGATGGGTATGAGAATATATAAGTTTTCAATTACCATAATTGTAGGCGTCTTTTTTATCCTTTCGGCATCGTATTTATTTGCACAGGTACCGGTAATCAATAAGATTGATAAAAAATCAGGAACAGTATTTGAAAAGGTCTTGATTTCTGGTTCCGGTTTTGGTGATAATATTGCGAATCTGAAGGTATTCTTTGGCGCCGTGAGAGGCAAAGTACTGGAGACAACCGGTAATTCCGTTCTCGTAGAAGTGCCTGCAGGAGCAACAGCTGGAAATATTGTTATCGAAAACAATAACGGTTATCAGGCATTCTCAAGCGAGGTTTTTTATTTAAGCTATGGAGGTAAGACCTTCAATCCGGGTTCACTGGGAGATGAATTAAGCTTTACTGAAAACCGGGAATTATTTGATGTATGTCTGTGTGACCTGAATGATGATGGATTATCGGATATAATTAATACACCCAAAGATAATACGACAGATTTTCTAATTTTTCAGAACCAGAGTAGCATAGATAATTTACAGTTCACTAAACTGAACAAATCCACGAATCCTACATTGGATGTTGGTTCTCCAACGAGAGCAGTAGTTTGCGGAGATATTGATGGAGATGGCAAACAGGATCTCGTTTTAACCAAAGAATTACTACCCAGGAATATTGTATATGTTATGCGCAATGTGAGTACAGGTAGTAGCATTTCCCTGGCTCAAAAGCAGGAACTATATCTCATTGAAACAGATTACGCAATCCAGACTGCAATAAGAGATCTGGACATGGATGGGAAACCTGAAATAATAGTCACTAATTCAGAAAGGGATGTTATTGTAATTTTTAAAAATATTAGCTCTCCGGGGAATATTCTTTTCAATGATCCGGTTTTTCTACCTGTTGAAGAAGCATCGGGAGCAGGAACCTGGGGCATTGCAGTTGAAGATCTCGACCAGGATGGATTTCCGGAAATTATTACAAATCCATATCTTACTTATAAAATGTTTATTTTACCAAATCAGAGTTCTGCCGGTAACCTGGTGTTTGGAGAACCCTTTACCATTAATTCTTCTAGTGAGTTAAGTGAAATAACTTCGGCCGATTTTAATTGCGATGGTAAAATTGATATAGCAGCAACAGATTTCTATAATAATAAAGTTGCAATATATTTTAACAGCTATAGTGAAACAAACGGTGAGATCTCATTTGAAGATCCATTGGAATACAATAGTGCCAGCCCATGGGGAATATCAACGGCTGACTTAAATGGCGATGGGAACCCGGATCTGGTTGTTACTTCAACCGCAGAGAATAAATTGGTCTATATTAAGAATGTCTCAGACGGGAATACAAATGCCTTTGAAATCGTAGATATACCAACTATAAATACGACACGGTATATAAAGGCCGGGGACCTGGATGGAGATGCTAAGCCTGATTTGGCATTTTCGGGTTTTAGCACCACCGACTTCAATTTATCAATAATACGGAATGGCAATTGTGTGGAACCTGAGGTAATTCCAGTTGGTCCTCTGGTGGTTTGCACGGGGGATGCTATAAACTTGAAAGCAACCCTTGGAATCGGCCTGACATATAAATGGTTTAAAGGTTCAACTGAAATTGCTGGAGCGACAGAATCAGTATATCAAATTACCCAACCAGAAGTAAATGGCTATTATGTTTCTGTTGGCAGTGAAAGCGGAAGCTGTAATATTAATTCAAATATTGTTATAGCAAATTCGGGCAGTGGTGTAGTGCCAGATAAGCCTGTCATCACTAATAATGGTCCATTTTGTTTTGGAGAAACCATTTCACTTTCTGCTGAGACTGTTACGAATGGCCAGTATTTCTGGACCGGACCTAATGATTTCTCATCCTCTGATCAGAACATTTCAATACCGAATGCTGCAACTGACCATGCTGGTGCCTATAACCTGAGGGTTATGGTTGGAGATTGTTCAAGCGATATATCAGTAACCGTAGTTGAAGTAATAACATTACCTGATTTCGATGTAACTTCCAGTGATCCGGTTAATTTTTGTGAAGGGAGCAGTGCCACATTACAGATTGCCAACCTGCCGGGTTATTTATTCCAGTGGACAAAAGACGGCGTTGAAATTGGTGGCGCAACATCAAGTACCTATGTAGTAACAGCTGACGGCGCTTATGGAGTTAAACTTGAACAGATAGCATCAGGATGTATTGCCACCAGTACTGATTTATCAGTAGATGTACTTCAGATTATTACTGCAGCCTTCTCGGTGGATAATAATGCATGTGTGGGAGAAGATCTCACATTTTCCAATAATTCAACTTATGACACGAACTATGATGTAACGAATAGCTGGGCTTTCGGAGATGGCAGTACCAGCCAGGAGACTGACCCCGTATACGCTTATACCAGTACCGGAGATAAAACACCAACATTAACCGTTGCATATGTTAATGGAGCCTGCAATGATGTGGCATCATCGACGGTAACTGTTGTACCTTCTCCGGAATTTACAATTATGGTTACGCCCGAAGGCGATCTGTGTGAGGGAGATACTGCACATCTTGAAATCGATCAGGATTTTGCAAGCTATCTGTGGAGTACTGAAGAGACAACCAAAGGGATAGATGTAGCATCATCAGGGAATTACAGTGTAACTGCTACCAATGATCAGGGATGTGAAGGGATTCAATCTGAAGATCTTGTTTTTGGAATTGGACCGGTAATAGTGGTTACTTCTTCCCCGGATACAGTATTTAATGTAGGAGATGAAGTGCAGTTGGAAGCTTCCGGAGCAGTATTTTACATATGGTCCCCGGGAGAAACATTAAGTGATTCAACCGTTGCCAACCCAATAGCAAACCCAGTAGTAACGACAACTTATATGGTTAAAGGTCGAAATGATGCCGGAGGCTGTGAAGGCATCGCAACCATTACACTGACATTGGAAGATGGCGATGGGCCTCTTGTTGATCCTTTGAATGTTTTTTCACCGAATGGTGATAACCTCTATGACGTATGGACAATTGAAAATATTGATAATTATCCGGATTGCGTTGTACAGGTATTTGCAGCCTCAGGTTTAATGGTATATGAGGCACAACCATATGAAAATGAACTGAATGCATGGAATGCAGTTTATAATGGGGAAGACCTGCCTGAAGGGGCATATTTCTATATGATCAGATGTCCTGATGGCGGTACTAAATCAGGTAGTGTGATGGTAATACGTTAACAAAACCATTATATTTCAAGAATGGGAGAAAGATTTAGGAAGATATTTGGTTGGATTATAGCGTTTTTTCTTGCTTTCGCTATGGTGAATGCATATGCACAGGAGGAATGCAATAATGGGACTGATGATGATGGTGATGGCCTGGTTGACTGTAATGATTCTGATTGCCAGTATGCATCCAATGTTGAACGGGGGTGTAATTGTAACGATGGATCGGACAATGATGGTGATGGTTTAACCGATATTTCAGACGCTGATTGTGCCAGCTTTTATGGACTAACCTTTGTAGGCGAGACAACCGATTGTAGCTTGGTCCCACCCGATTCCATAAATGTATTCGATTACATCGATGATCTCCCTGCCAAAACCTCCCAGAATACTGTGGATACACAATCCAAGATGGCCATTGGCGACCTGAACGGGGATGGATTACCGGAAGTAGTAGCCACTTCAAAATGGAATGCCAAGGTCCGGGTTATTTCCTCTGGTGATAATTATTATTGTTCTACTTCGAAAATCACCGAAAGAGGGGATGTTGTAGATGAGTATGGCACTACTGGAACTCCTGATGGAAAAATTTTCCCAAGTGGGAATAAGTATGTTTATGAACTCGAAACAGCTATTGCAGATATTGAAGGGGATGGACAAGGGGAAGTTTTTGCGATTGCCAGCGAAAGACAAACACCCAATGATCCACCTGGTAATTATTTCATGGTAGGATTAACTTTTAATGTGAATACATGTGAACTGGAACTGATAGATGGTTGGGGTGGGAAAGCAGTTAATCTTGGGCCATGCCGTCCTGGCATATTTGGTCTGACCGATTTTGATGGGGATGGTCTGGTTGAATTTTACCTGAAGGATAGAATTTATGCAGCTGAATCCGGGGCACTCCTTGCGGACGGAGATATAGGAAGGGACTGTGAAACTGAAGTGAATGGAGCACCTGTGGCTGTAGATATTATATCAGGTGGAAATCAGGAACTGGTTTGTGGTGATCTGATCTACTCAGTCCCCAGCCTTTCGAACCGGAATCCTGGGTCCCCTGTTGCTTTAACTGTGACTCATTCCATGAACGACCTGGGATTTATGCAATTTTCTCCAAAAGTTCTCAATGACCCGGTGGAATATGGGATAACGAATTACAGCAGTACCAGTGTAGCAGATATGAACGGTGATGGAAACCTGGATGTAGTATTATCCGGGGCCGATGCAAACGACAGTACAGCCGTATTTTTCTGGGATGTTACAGCTGGTCATGTATCTTATTTTATACCCCACGATCCAGATAATGCAGGGGGATGGCCCTGGGGAACCAGTAGGCCCAACCTGGGTGATGCTGACGGAGATGGTGAACTGGATATTGTTATCATTGCAGGTAACCAGTTGTTTGCACTTACGATTAATGGTGCTAATGAAATTGAAGAGTTATGGGCCACACCAAGGACAATTAATGATTCCAGGTCAGGCATAGTTGCTGTAACCATCTATGACTTCGACAATGACGGCAAACCGGAAATTGTGTACAGGGATTCGCAGCAACTTGTGATTGTGGATGGGGAAACAGGCCAGAACATCCAATGGGCGACAGCCTGCCAGTCTCATACGATGACCGAAGGTCCGATCATCGCGGACGTGGATGGGGATGGCGGGACCGATATCTGCGTTCCCTGTTATACTTCTAAAAATTCTTTTGATATTGACCAGGGCATCCAACAGCAGGCGCTGGGTGGATTGAATATTTTCTATTCAGAAGAAAACCTGTGGCTGCCAACTCGTGCAGTGTGGAATCAGTCAGGATATTTCGTAGTTAATATCAATGACGATCTTACAATTCCGTTCCCACAATTCGATCAGACAATGATATTTGGTACAGAACCCTGTTTTGATGGTCAGGCCGGACCTGTAAGGCCTATGAACGTGTTCCTGAACCAGGTGCCTACCCTCGGACCCGATGGATGTCCTCAATTTCCAGCACCTGATATAGCTTTCGTAGGAGATGATCCCAATGCACAACCAGGGGATTCTGCTTATGTTGATCCCAGCGATCCCAGCTACTTTCCGGCTGTTGATGTAATCCCACCTGTTTGTGGTGACCTGGAAATTAAAGTTAAGTTTAATATCATCAATAATGGTGCGCTTACTATTAATAGTATAGTCCCGGTGAGCTTCTTTGATGGTGACCCAACCCTGGATCCGCAGCCGGATCCACCTGCCAGTCTTTTATTTCAATATGACCTGAACATGGTGAATTTCCAGGTCGGGGATACCCTTACTGACAGCCTGAGCTTTAACAGTACAGGTAAAGCATTTCGCCTGTATGTTGTACTAAATGATGATGGGAGCAGTTTACCAATAACCATATCTGGCAATGAATTGAATGAATGCAGGATCACAAACAATATTTACTATTTTGATATTACACCAGATCCATTTGATGTTTATACTCAGAAAATCAGGGATGATACACGTTGTTATGATTCTATTCCTGCCAATGGAGAATTAAAAGCAATTATCATTCAGCAGGGTGACACAGTTACCGATTACAGTAAGTTCGCTTTTGCCTGGTATGATGGTCCGGATACAACTACCTATATCCCTGCCCCCCAGGGTGATCTGGATGTAATAACAGGTTTGGATTCGGGATACTATACCCTTGTAGTCACAAATACGGAAAAAGGATGTGCCAGCCTGCCGATTGTTGATACCCTCTTGAGGGAGGGGAGTCAGGTAGATGCTCAGGTAAATGTGATCCAGGAACAGACAATTTGTGATCCACCTGATGGGATCCTGGAAGTTGAGATTACAAGCGGAAGTGCCAACTATACATATGAATGGTTCGACCGGTTTGGAGCACCTCTGGGTATTACCGGGTCGCAGGCTCAAAATCTTTCTGCAGCTGAATATGTAGTCAGAATTACCCCGGATGATGGATGCTCATCGATTACCAGGCGTGGGACGTTAACGCCGCCAACAATTCCAACTGTCACCCCAACAGTTATTCAACATGTTGAAGACTGTAATAATACTGATTCAGGAAAAATCACAGCTACGGCTTATAGAAGTGGGGTAGCACAGGATTCAACAAAATTCAGTTTCTACTGGTACGAATGGGACACCATTGCGGATGATTATGGAAGTACTCTGGCAGCCCTGCATGGATCAGGTCCGACAAGGTATGGTTTGCCAATAGGGGAATATGCCGTCATTGTAAAAAATGACTCGACAGGTTGTGAATCAACGTCTCAAGCCAGGGTTATTGTTGAAGACAGCACGCTTTTCCCGGTGGTTGTTATTTCTGAATTAGCGCCACAAACATCATGTGATCCATTACAGCCTAACGGAAGATTGATTGCTGATGTATATGATTCACTCGGGAACCTCCAGGCTCCAGCTAATTTTACATTTGAGTGGTATGAAGGAGATAATACGTTGCCAGCTAACCTGATGACATCCGTTTCAGGTACAAACGGACAGATAGCCGATAGTGTACATGCACAGGGATTGCCTTATACAGTGAAAGCAATTAACCAGAATAATTGCGCTACTGTATTAATGGATACCTCCCTTACTGAATCATTGATTTATCCGCAGGTAACTGTTACAGCAGTAGATAACTCTATCTGCGATTCCACCATTGCCACCGCTGGTGCTTATAATGGTAGTGTACAGGCTACAATATCTTATGATAGTGTGGTTTTGGCTGATTATACTGGATATACCATTGACTGGTACAGGGGTGAGATCGCTGATCCTGATTCCGTAATAACAACAACAAATGCAGCGGGGGATATACTGGAAAGACTGGATGAAGGAAGGTATACGATCGTAGTTACAAAGGATAATGAAACATGTAGCTCAACACCTGTATTTGGTCAAGTTTTCGATACATTGAGTTATCCGGTAATACTGGTTACGGAAATACCAGCTACTAACTGCGACCCGGCATTTGCCAATGGAGAATTGACTGCAAATGTGGATGTAGGGGGAGTGCCAACAATTTCAGGATATACCTTCTCCTGGTTTGAAGACCTGGATACAGGACCCACCGGGACACCGGTAGCTAATATTTCAGGTACAAGCAACGAAACAGCACTTCAATTACAGCCGGATTCTTTGTATTCGGTGAAGGTAATCCAGGAAAATACAGGTTGTGAAAATACCCTGGCACATACGATGACAAATGCCAGTGAAAAACCGGTAATTACGCTTACAAAACAGGATAATTCGATTTGTGATACTACCCTGACAACCGTAAACCAGTTTAATGGCCTGATTGGAGCAAGTGTTACCGATAAAGGTGCCGGTGTTGCAGATTTTACCGATTATACATTTACATGGCATGATGGCAATACCACTGCAGATCCGGTGCTCACATCTACAAATGCGAATGGAGATTCTATCTATTATCTTCCGGGTGGATTTTACACTTCACAGGTTGAGAATACAGCGCTTGGATGTATCGCTGATCCGGTTACCATTGAAATTAAGGATACACTTATACTCCCGACTATTGAATGGGTGACCATAACCCCTGCGACCAACTGTAATGGGCCCGATAATGGAGCCATTGAATCCGCAGTTGATATCGGGGGTGGCACATTGACTACAAATAATTACAACTTTGACTGGTATGAAGGGACAACAGCCGGTACATTCCTGTATACAAATCCGATTGCCAGTGGATTGGCAGGCCTCCAGGAGTATACGGTTGAAGTAACGAATACACTTACAGGTTGTATCAATACCAGGGCAATGATTCTTCCGGATGATAGTGAAAATCCAGTGATCAATCTTGCCCAGACCCCAAATACCATATGCGATCCGGTTGTGGCCACTGCAAATTACAATGGCGGTGTTTCAACTGATTTGTTCTATGATGGTGTACTGCAGGCAGATTATACGAATTACACATTCAAGCTCTTCGAGGGTAACAATGATACAACCGCTGTAAATCTGATAGAAACCAAAGTGGCAGCAGCACCTGTATTCGTACAACTGGATAGTGGTTATTATACTGTCAGGGCATATGAAACTGCTCTCGGGTGTTACAGCGATCCGATCACCATCAGGGTTCAGGATAATTTTATCCTGCCAGTTATTCAATTAGATGAAATTACTGCTACCAATTGCGATCCTGCCTTACCGAACGGGCAGGCTACAGCCACTGTAAGTGGATCAACTGCAAATTATATATTCAAATGGGTTACCGGGACGGATGTTACAGATCCGGAAAGAGCAGATGTAACAGGAACTGCTAACAACATTTCGCTTAAAATGAGTCCGGACACAACCTATACTGTAAAAGTTACAACGGACACTACCGGTTGTTATGAAACAAAAGCAATAATAGTAAGCGATTCCTCAAAAGTACCAATTGTTACCCTGGGACAAGCTCCGAACACAGTATGTGATCCGGCATTGACTAATCCAGCTGTGATATATAATGGTGAAGTAACAGGGACCGTAGCATATCGGGCGATTAATCCAGCGGATTTAACAGGTGTGACCCTGGCATTATATGATGGTACAACAACAACTGTTGTAAATGGGGCCAGCCCATTGACACAGAATTTGCAGAATTTCATATATGAACAGTTGGATAGTGGATTTTACACGGTTACAGCGCTGATTGATTCAATAGGGTGTGAGAGCGCCCCTGTGAGTATCAAGGTAGCAGATTCTACAACTGTACCTAGTATAACAATAAATCAGGTTGCATCCACGAATTGTGATCCTGCACTAGCTAATGGTTGGGCAACAGTCTTGTCTGATGGTTCAGATGCTTTATATACATTCAAGTGGGTTGCCGGGGTAGACACATCAGCAGCATCGATAAGTACTGCATCTCTCGCTTCAAGTTTGACCGGTGGCAATACGTATACAACTATTGTTCGCACAGACAGTTCAGGATGTACCAACACGGAGCCGGTTATTATACTGGACGAGAAGGAATTACCCATTGTTACATTAGGCCAGAAACCAAATTCAGTGTGTGATCCAGCCTTGACCAATCCCGCAGTTGTATATAATGGTGAAGTTACAGGAACAATAGCATACGATGTGATCAATCCAGCGGATCTGACAGATGTAACTTTGATATTGTATAATGGAACAACAACTACTGTAGTAAATGGAGTAAGCCCGCTAACACAGAATTTACAGAGTTTCGTATATGAACAACTGGATAGTGGATTTTATACTGTAACTGCAGAGATCGACTCACTGGGTTGTGTCAGCGATCCGGTAAACATTGAAGTACAGAGTGCGTCTCAGCTACCAAACATTACCATTGTTGAACA
>JBHOSY010000090.1:0-18094 GCA_042584165.1 Bacteroidota bacterium
GTTTTATCAGTGGGAAGTATTGGCTGCAATCTTCGCTGTGAATTCTGTCAGAACTGCAAGATTTCACAAGCGACACTTGAAGAATTCCCATGGGCAACACAATACAGCCCGGAACAACTGGTTGAAATGGCGTCAAATGAATCAAACAATATTGGCCTTGCATTCACATACAATGAACCAACAATATTCTATGAATTCTTGAAAGAGACCGCTTGTCTTGCCAAAGTTCATAATTTGCAAAATGTAGCGGTCTCAAATGGATATATAAATCGGGAACCTCTTAATGAACTGTTCCCGTTTTTAGATGCTTTTAATATCGATCTGAAAGCCTTTACTGATGAATTTTACACGGAGATCACCGGTGGAAGCATTGAACCTGTAAAACGTACCCTGAAGAGCATTAAAAATGAAGGCAAGCATCTTGAAATCACACACCTTGTTATTCCTCAGTTGAATGATAAAGAAAATGATTTCAAAAACATGGTTCATTGGATAGCAAATGAATTGGGAAATGATACGGTTTTGCATATCAGCCGATATTTTCCTGCTCATTTATCCAGGTTACCAGCTACATCTGTAAGTACACTGGACGTTTTTTTTAACATTGCCTGTGAGGTACTGGACTATGTCTATCTTGGCAATGTTCGTGGTAATACGGAGACATATTGCCGGAAATGTGGTAATACAGTGATCCGAAGGAACGGTTACTATACTGAGGTTAATGGGATTACAGAATCCGGGCAATGTATTGAATGTGGTGAAAAAATTGTAATTAACTAGTTATGCAAACCGTTAGAAATGCCGCAGTTGCAGGCCAGTTTTACCCATATGCTTCTCATGAGATCAGACACCTTTTTTCTGAGTTTGAAAAGAAAGAAGCCGGAAATATAAACCTGGATCTAATTACCAAGAATATCATTGGTGGAATCGTTCCTCATGCGGGATATGTGTACTCAGGATATGAGGCCTACCATTTTTTTGATATTGTCAGAAGATCACAAATTCAATTTGAAACTATCATTATACTTTGTCCCAATCATCGTGGAATTGGCCCTGGGGTATCAGTCGATGGTAATGATTATTGGGAAATACCTTTGGGCAGAATTCCATTAGACAAAGATTTTATTGCATTGCTTGGAACACCTGTGTCAATGGAAGCCCATGCTTATGAACATTCCGCTGAGGTTATGCTTCCCTTTCTGAAGGAATACCTGGATTATGATTTTAAAATTGTTCCGATAAGTTTTCTGGATCAGAATTGTAACACAGCCCGTGAAATTGCCGGTAAGATAGAAAATGCAAATTCCATATTAAACAAAAAGATCCTGGTCATTGCATCATCTGATTTTTCACACTATGTTGAAGCAGAAGAAGGATACAGGCTGGATTCAATGGTGATTGAACAAATAGAAGATCTGAATGCCAGGAAAGTTGGTGAAGTAGTTTGTAAAAATGACGTTTCTGTTTGTGGCTGTGGTCCCATTATGGCATTGATTGAATATGCCAATATAACAGCTTCTGACCCGAGTGCAGTAGTCCTAAAACGCGGTAACTCAGGCAAGTATAGATCCAAGGAAAGTGTAGTTGATTATGTATCAATGCTGGTGTATGAGGAGTAGGGAATGTAGAGATGACAGATAACAACTGACTGTTGAGAGTTTAGTTCTAAGAGTTGAAATATAGTCAAATAGGTTTTCTTCATGTCCTGTGTGCATTCATAGTGGTTTCCACGGCTTTTTTAATTTTTCTGGAACACTTATTGCTTTAGAATTATTAAAAATAGTAAGTCATGAAACAGATTATATACCTGACCGGATTTATCACCCTTTTCTTTTTTACAGGATGTGAATTTATGGAGGAAGATTCATATCGTACTGCGAACGATATGCTTGGTGAATATGAAGTTGATGAGTGGAGTGAAACACTTGGTGCGCAGAGTTATTTTGATATGTATGTTACCGGTGACAAACGGAACCATGACATTGTTTATTTCGAAAATTTTTACAATGCGGACATGACTGTTTATGTTGAGGTAAACGGATCAAAACTGAGGATACCAAACCAGGAAGTTGGATTTTATGAGATAGAAGGTATGGGATCATACTATGATGGGGAATTAACCATAACATATAGTGTAACAGATATTAATGGTTTCTCAGATATCGTTGATATTTGTAATGCTATTTGTTATCAGAAGTAATACTTGTTACAGTAAGCTGTTTAACCGTTGATTTGTTTATCCCATTGCTTTAACAACAAGCTCCGAGTCCTAGAGACTCGAGAGTCTCGGGAAGAGTTCGGAAGATGCTCGATGTTTTACTTCGGCATTTGATGAGCCAGATTCAATTTCCTGCATATTTTCCTCAACCTCGGTCTTCTCTTCAGCTTGGATCTAAACAATTAGCGGTCAGACCGTTAATGTTCTGAAACAAAAACAATGATTGAACAAATTCAAATTCAAAGATCTCCTTTGGAATTGCATCTCCTAACGGTCAGACCGCTATTAGTACCTCAACCATAGCCTGTATATGTAATCTATTCTGAATTCAACATCTCATTACAATTCTGATAAATAATACTGGCAATACACTAATCTACTTTTCATATATTCATGGTTTTGCCTATTATTGTGGTTCTTCTTAATGTCGACCATGAACGTAAAAAGATTTTCATTCATCTTAATCTGCCTTTTCGTATTTTCATTATCAGAGGCTCAAAAACCAAAAAGATACACCTCCTCAGAGATCCTAAAGAAAATTCAAAAATTAAACGTTTTAGGAACAGCCCTTTATATTGCAGCCCATCCCGATGACGAAAATACCCGTTTGATCGCTTACCTTTCAAATCATGACATGGTGGAAACAGGTTATTTCAGCGTGACGAGAGGAGATGGTGGTCAAAATCTCGTTGGCCCTGAAATCAGGGATGAATTGGGGATTATCAGAACACAGGAATTATTAAGTGCACGAAAGGTAGATGGAGGGAACCAGTTTTTCAGCCGTGGTATTGATTTCGGCTACTCAAAACATCCCGATGAGACATTTAATATGTGGAATAAAGAAGAAGTTCTGTCCGATCTTGTCTGGGTGATCAGGAAATTCAAACCGGATGTTATTATTACAAGATTTAATATTGCACCCGGTACAACCCATGGACATCATACGGCATCAGCCATATTAGCTAGTGAAGCATTCAAGATCTCAGGGGATAAGAACGTTTATCCGGAACAACTGAAATATATAGATACATGGCAGCCATCAGCTTTGTTCTGGAATGCTTTTTTCTGGAATTCTAGAAACAGGGATAATGATAAATCGGGATTAATCCAGATGAATGTAGGGAAATACGACCCGATCTTAGGGCAATCCTATACAGAGTTGGCTGCTTACGCACGGAGCATGCATAAAAGCCAGGGATTTGGTGCCACAGGATCGCGGGGAGATGAGATTGAATACATGGAACAATGGGATGGAATTGATGTAGATCATTCCATTTTTGATCATGTTGATTTAAGCTGGAATCGGGTCAGAGGTGGAAAAGAGATTGAAAATGAAATTGATAAATTGATCCGTGAATACAGATTGGAAGATCCGGCTTCTTCTGTTAAACAATTAATCTCGATCCGGTCAAAAATACAAACTATTACAGATGAATTTTGGAAAGAAAGGAAAACACATGAAATTGACGAGATTATATTCCATTGCCTTGGTCTATATATAGAAGGTGTTGCTTCTGATTATTCTGCTGTACCGGGAGAAGAGATTGATATAAGAATTGAGGTTATAAATAGATCTTTCTATGACATTCAATTGGAGAGTTTCAAAATAAGGAATGTTAAAAAAGATTCGACACTTAATATGAGACTACAGAATAATGAAAAACTCTCTTTCACCACATCCTGTATCATTCCGGTTGATATGCCGATATCCCAACCTTACTGGCTGAATAAAAGAGGCACAATTGGGATGTTCAATGTCAATGACCAGCAATTAATTGGTCTGCCTGAGAATCCACCAGCAGCAGAGATGGAATTCAAAATGTTAATAGAAAGTGAAATAATTACATTTAATAAGCCAATTATTTATAAGAGGAATGATCCGGTTAATGGTGAGACATATCGACCATTTATTATAATACCTCCTCTTATGATCAATATCGAAGAACCTATTTATATTTTCCCCAATGACAATTCCAGGGAAATTATGATTGTTGTTAAGTCAGGACAAGATGAAGCTAGCGGGAAGTTAGAATTAAAATCGGATAACGGTTGGAAATCCGATCCAGCTATCATAGATATCACTCCCATGCCGAAAGGGGAAGAGAGGTCTTTTTCTGTTAAAATATATCCTCCAGAGAATCAGTCTGAGACTGAATTAACCATCATATCTACAACAAATGGAATAACTTACTCTGTCGGTTATACTTCCTATGAATATGAACATATTCCTGTTCAAGTCATGTTTCCTGGAACCAAAACCCGACTTGTGAAATTTGATATTCAAAGAAAAGGTGAGTTGATAGGCTATATAAGTGGGGCAGGGGATGATATTCCTGGAAGCCTTGAACGCCTCGGATACAAGGTCGAAACACTATCTGAAGACGATTTCAATAACGATCACCTTAACCGCTTCGATGCAATAATATTGGGAATCAGAGCTTATAATACTGAACCAAGACTTCGTAACTACCAATCAAAATTAATGGATTATGTGGAAAATGGCGGTACTATGATCGTACAATATAACACAAATCGTCGATTGATTCTAGAGGATCTCGGACCCTATCCATTAAAACTTTCACGTGACCGGGTTACAGTTGAAGAGGCAGAAATCAGGATCCTGGCAGAAGATCATCCAATCCTGAATTTTCCAAATAAGATCACAAAAGAGGATTTTAATGGTTGGGTGACAGAAAGAGGTTTATATTTCCCAAATGAATGGGATGCTCGTTATACACCAATCATTTCGAGTAATGATCCGGGTGAATCAGAAAAGAAAGGCGGCCTTCTTGTGGCGCAATACGGGAAAGGCTATTACATATATACAGGGTATTCCTGGTTCAGGCAGTTACCTGCAGGGGTACCCGGGGCTTATCGAATATTCACCAATATGGTTTCAATTGGGAAGTAAAATAGATTCAGTATTAGTTGAGTCTATTTAATTCTAACGTTCTAAACATCATTAAAAGAAGTTCTTCTTTAAATCGCTTCAAACTTTAGTATTTTTACCAAAAGCTATTGATCTATTTATTTAAAGGAGTCATGGGTGAAAACACATTTAAATTCAACTGGTTTCATAAAAACCTCCTTTTATTATTATTCATTGTTTTTCAGGTCTCATGTTCTGAAGATGATCCAGTAGCAGATGATCAATTTCTTGTCAATTACTCAAAAAAGATTGATTTAACACAAAGATCTGTACAGGATCTGGCAAAACTTTTCGGGAAAGCTGGTATGGCTGACTTATTGGAAAATGAGATAAGAGTTTATCGATTGACTTATAATACAACCTATTTTAATCAGGACATCACAGCATCTGGTGTTGTAGCTTTGCCCGTTAATTTTAATGGAAATCTTCCAGTGATTTCTGCCTCCAGGGGTACGATATTTGCCGATTCTGAAGCTCCGTCATTAACCCCATTGATATATGGTTTTGAGATTTTGGCTTCTGCGGGTTATGTTGTAGTAATTGCTGATATGATAGGCTTTGGTGAATCAAGCGGAATATTGCATCCTTATTTTAACAAGGATCTCTCTGCACAATCAACATATGATATGTTAAAAGCAACACTTGAATTACTTCCAAAAGAGGATTACACACATAACGGGCAACTTTTCATGATGGGATACTCAGAAGGTGGATATATATGTACAGCCTCTCATCAGATGATCGAAGGAAACCCAATTGAAGATCTCTCATTGACGGCGGTTGCAACCGGTGCTGGGAGTTATAACATAAATTTTGTTATGGAAAACATAGTTAATCGGGAAACATACGGATTCCCGGGATTTCTTGCCTTTATAGTTGAATCATATCGTGTTACTAACAATTGGAATGAACCTTTGTCTGATTTCTTTAATGAACCATATGCCTCTGAAATTCCAGGAGTGCTGGAAGGATCTCTCACGGGTAATCAGATCAATGAACAATTAAATGATACTATTGATGTATTATTCAGAAAAGAGTTTATTCAGGAAATCAGGGATGGAGAGGAGGATCTTATTACACCGGCTTTCACAACCAATAGTGTCCATTATTGGGAACCTGTAACAACCACTATAATTTACCATTCTCCGGGAGATGAATACATTCCAATAGCGGAATCGCAAGCTACAGCCAATGGCATGAAAGATCGTGGGGGAAATGTTGAATTTGTTGAATTGGAAGATCTTTCACATAGCGATGGCGCTATTGATATGGTTGAGGAATCCCTTCTTTGGTTTGAGACATTAAGGAATTAGAAGGATAAGGAGAATACAGGGACGACACTAAGTTCACATACAATGCAATCCCGGATTTTAAACCCGGGATTTGATTAAATTCTAGTTATTATTGATGTAGTCAGCTATCCAGTCACCTACTTCTGTGGTTTTATATGATGTCTCGCCTTTTGAAAGATCTTCAGTTACGATCCCTTTCTGTAAAGACATATTAACTGCTTCCTTGATAATATCCGCTTCCTTATTCAGATTAAATGCATACTCAAACATCATTGCAGCAGACAGGATCGTACCATTTGGATTGGCAATATTTTTACCTGCTGCCTGGGGATAAGATCCGTGAATGGGTTCAAAAACGGAGGTGTGAATTCCAATGCTTGCTGATGGGGACATCCCCAATGATCCTGTGATCACACTTGCTTCATCCGTAAGTATATCACCAAACAGGTTTTCTGTTACTATAACATCAAATCCTTTTGGCCACTGGATTATCCGCATTGCAGCGGCATCCACAAAGAGAAATTCCAATTCAACATCCGGATAATCAGGTGCCATGTCCTGAATGGTTTCACGCCATAACCGGGATGTTGCCAGAATGTTTGCTTTATCAACTGCACATAATTTTTTATTTCGGTTTTGTGCATACTCAAAAGCAAGTTTAGCAATCCGCTGGATCTCTTCTTTAGTATAAATGCAGGTATCAAAGGCTTTCGATCCATCTTCTGACTTTCCACGAGGTTCCCCAAAATATATTCCTCCGGTCAACTCTCGAATTGTTACAAAATCGGCTCCATCTACCAAATCATTTTTCAATGGAGATTTATCTATCAATGATGGGAATGTCATTGTCGGTCGTATGTTTGCATACAATCCCAGCTTCTTCCGCATGGCCAACAGTCCCTGTTCAGGTCGAATCTCTGCTTTTGGATCGTTATCATATTTTGGATGTCCGATTGCCCCAAACAATACTGCATCGGAAGCCATACAAAGGTCATGGGTTTCATCCGGGTATGGATTGCCAGTTTTGTCAATGGCAGTAGCTCCTACCAAACCATATTCGTAATTTATTTCATGCCCGAATTTATTGGAAACGGCGTTTACTGATTTGATTGCCTCCTCGATGATCTCTGGACCGATACCATCGCCAGGTAAGACTGCTAATTGAATTTTCATTATTTTTTGTTCAGTGTTAATTCGTGCTCAAGAATATTCAGCATTTTTATGGTTGCCTTGATGGCAGCCGTGGTCTGGTCAGGATCGAGACCGCGTGTTTTAAAATCTTTATCGAGACTCCATGTGATGACCGTCTCTACAAGGGCATCAGTCTTCCCACCAGGAGGGATCATGACAAAATAGTCAATCAACTCAGGAAAGGGTTTATCGAGTTTTTTATAAACCGATTTCAATGCATTCATGAATGCATCGTACTGTCCATATCCATTGGCATGTTCTTCAAATTGTTTGCCATTTACTTCGATGCTGAGACTTGCCACGGGACGTAGACCATGTGCATGTGTAATGGAATAGTTAAGAAGCTTGATATTTTGTTCTATCATTTCACTTTTCAGCACATCAGAAATGATATATGGAAGATCTTCTGTTGTAACCGTTTCTTTCTGGTCACCTAATTCGATAATTCTTGAAGTTACTTTCTTCAATGACTCCGGATCTAGATTAATCCCGAGATCATCCAGGTTATTTTTGATATTGGCTTTACCTGAGGTTTTCCCAAGTGCATACTTCCTTCTTCTTCCAAAGCGTTCAGGAAGCAGATCATTAAAATAAAGATTATCCTTTTGATCTCCATCTGCATGTATTCCACTGGTTTGTGTGAATACAAAATCACCGATCAATGGCTTATTTTCAGGTACCCTGATCCCTGAAGAGGACTCTACAATCCTGCTTACCGTATTCAATTTGGATTCGATGACATTCGCTTCCAGGCCAAGGTGATCTTTTACTATGGCCAGAACGCTTGACATTGGAACATTACCAGCCCGTTCACCAAGTCCATTCACTGTGGTATGAATGCATCGAATTCCTGATTTTAATGCCGCATATACATTAGCCGTTGCAAGGTCATAATCGTTGTGCGCATGAAAATCAAAGGTGACATCCGGGAATTTTTCTTGAACCAGCGAAAGGAATTCATATGTTTCATCCGGGGAAAGAATGCCGAGTGTATCAGGAAGCATGATCCTGTTAATATTCTCATCCTTTAACTTGTCAATCATAAATAAAACATAATCCCGGGAACTTCGCATGCCATTTGACCAATCCTCAAGGTAAGCATTCATAGTTATCCCGAGTCTGGTTCCATAGTTAATCACCTTCCTGATATCATCTATATGTTCCTCAGGAGTTTTCCTCAGCTGTCGTGTAACATGTCTGAGAGATCCTTTACATAGCAGGTTATTTACCTTTCCGCCGGCTTCATTAATCCAATCGAGAGAAATGTTATCATCTACGAATCCCAGGATCTCTACCTTATCCAGATGTCCATTTTTTTCGGCCCATTCAACCACTTTTTGAGCTCCTAAAAATTCGCCCTCCGATACCCTGGCCGATGCAATTTCTATTCTATCAACCCTCATTTCAGCAAGGAGGAGCTTCGCTATATTAAGTTTTTCGGAATAGGAAAATGATACACCCGAGGTTTGTTCACCATCCCTGAGTGTGGTATCCATGATTAGTACCTTATTCCCTTGTTTGCCTTTCATCTTTATCTGATTTTAGGAAAGTGATTTTTCGAATACTTCAATTTCATTTTTTAGACTGAGTAAATAGTCTATATCGTCGTAGCCTCTGAGAAGGCACTCCTTTTTATAGCTATTCATTTCATAACTTTCAGATTCACAGGATGATAGAATAGTAATTGTCTGGCTTTCCAGATCAACTTCAAATTCAGATCCCGGGTTATTTTCAATATTCTGTAACAATTTGTTAAGAAAACCTTTCGAAACCTGTACGGGTAATAATCCATTATTCAATGCATTGTTCTTGAAAATATCGGCAAAGAAACTCGAAACAACTACCCTGAATCCATAATCATATAGTGCCCATGCAGCATGTTCACGACTTGATCCGCTGCCAAAATTCTCACCTGCGACCAGGATCTTCCCATCATATGTCGGATTATTCAATACAAAGGATTCAATTGGAGAATCGTCTTTGTTATAGCGCCAATCCCGGAACAGGTTATCCCCGAATCCTTTCCTTTCGATAGCTTTCAGGAATCTTGCAGGGATTATCTGGTCAGTATCCACATTCTCAATTGGAAGTGGAATTGCCTTGGACTTCAGCGTTGTAAATTTATCAATTGGCATCTTACTAGTTTTGAGTTTAGAGTTAGGAGTTCAATATCTGTTTTCCAAGTTTCAAATTTCAAGTTTCCAAGTTTCAAAGTCTTTTTTATAAGCCGTCTCTTGGATCAGTAACATATCCTGTAACAGCTGCTGCCGCCGCGGTAAGGGGAGAAGCCAACATGGTTCTGGATCCTGGTCCCTGACGGCCTTCAAAATTTCTGTTTGAAGTACTTACTGATAACATCATTTCAGGAACCTTGTCATCATTCATAGCCAGACATGCAGAACAACCCGGTTGTCGCATTTCAAATCCGGCTTTTTCCAGTATTTCGCGAATACCTTCTTTTTCAGCTAGTTTCTCAACTTGTTTTGATCCCGGAACAATCCATGCAGTAACATGATCTGCTTTTTTCTTACCCTTAATGAATTCAGAGAAGGTACGCAAATCTTCAATCCGTCCATTTGTACAGCTACCTACAAATACGTAATCTACTTTCTTACCAAGCATCTCATCTCCCGGTTTGAAATCCATATATTCAAGTGATTTGGAAAATGATTGCCTGCTACTTTCCCCAATTTCTGTTAATTCGGGAATATTATCTTTTATCTTTAATCCCATACCAGGATTTGTCCCGAACGTGATCATGGGTTCTATGTCAGAGGCATCAAATTGATACTCCATATCAAAAACTGCATTATCATCACTTTTCAGTTTTCGCCATTTTGTAACTGATTCATCCCAATCATTGCCTTTCGGTGCCATTTCACGTCCTTTCAAATAATCAAAGGTTTTTTCATCAGGAGCAATCAAACCTCCTCTTGCACCAGATTCTATGCTCATATTACATATCGTCATCCTGGCTTCCATACTAAGGTTTCTAATTGCTGATCCTGCATACTCAATAAAGTAGCCAGTCCCACCAGCAGTACCTATCTTGGATATTATGTACAGGATGACATCTTTAGAAGTTACTCCTTTCCCAAGCTTACCTTCAATTGATATCCTCATTTTTTTTGGTTTTGGTTGGAGTATACACTGGCTGGCCAGCACCATTTCCACCTCACTTGTACCAATACCAAAAGCTACACAACCAAAGGCACCATGTGTGGATGTGTGACTATCACCACAAACAATGGTCATTCCTGGTTGAGTTATACCTAGTTCCGGACCAATTACGTGTACAATACCATGCCATGGATGATCCAATCCACATAGTTCAATTCCATGTTTTTCGCAGTTGCTGGTAAGTTGATCAACCTGTTGTTTTGAAAGAAAGTCTTTTATGGGCATGTCCTGGTTAATAGTCGGAACATTATGATCAGGAGTAGCAATGGTTTTTTCCGGACGTAGAACTTTCAAACCTCGCCTTTCCAATCCTGAGAATGCCACAGGACTTGTTACTTCGTGTACGAAATGTTTATCGATATACAGGACATCAGGGCCAGCATCCACATGTTTTATTACATGTGCGTCCCATATCTTATCAAAAAGTGTTCTAGCTTCCAATTTTTAATTAGTTATTAACGTTATTAATTTTATTTATAGCATCAAGATAAGCTTCAACTGAAGCAGTCACGATATCAGTATTTGCACCAAATCCATAATATAGCTGTTCATTATACTCTATTTGCATATGAACCTTGCCTACGTCGTCACTACCCTGTGTTATAGCCTGTATCAGGAACTCTTCCAGAAGAACCTGTCTTGTGATTATTTTCTGGACGGCTTTAATCGCAGCATCAACGGGTCCGTTACCGGATGCCGATGCCTCAAACTTCTCACCGCTAACATTCAGTTTAACCGTAGCCACAGGAATGAGCCCTTTCCCTGCAACAGCTTGTAAATATTCAAGCTTAATACGACTTTCTTTGATCCGTACATCACCCGCAAGTACTGCTATATCATCGTCATTAATATCTTTCTTCTTATCAGCGAGTTCCAGAAATTTCTCATAAATCTCATCCAGCTTCTTTTTATCAAATTCGAATCCAAGGATCTGTAATCGATGCTTGAGTGCAGCACGACCGCTACGGGCAGTAAGTAAAATAGCCGATTTATTGATGCCTACATCTTTTGGATTAATGATTTCATAATTTTCTCTGTGTTTCAATACTCCATCCTGGTGGATCCCGGACGAATGTGCAAAGGCGTTCCTTCCTACAATCGCCTTATTTGCCTGAACTGGCATATTCATCAGGTTTGAAACCATTCGGCTGATCTTATAGATGTTGGAAGAGTTGATATTAGTTGTAAGATCGAGTTCTTTATGACTTCTCAGAGTCATAGTCACTTCCTCCAGGCTTGTATTTCCAGCTCTTTCGCCTATACCATTAATAGTAACCTCTGCCTGACGTGCACCATTTAAAATCCCGGAAATCGTATTAGCTGTGGCCATTCCCAGATCGTTATGGCAATGTGTTGAAATAGTCACATTGTCAATCCCATTAACATTTTCTTTCAAAAACCGGATCTTTTCACCATAATCTTTTGGAAGGCAATATCCTGTAGTATCAGGTATATTAACAACAGTTGCTCCTGCTTTAACTACTTCTTCGATTACCCTGGCAAGGTAATCATTTTCAGTTCTTCCGGCATCTTCGGCATAGAATTCCACATCCTCTACATACTTCTTCGCATATTTCACTGCTGCAACTGCCCTTTCAAGGATTTTATCCTCAGTTGATTTCAGTTTGTAATTAATATGATAGTAGGAAGTGCCGATTCCGGTATGTATACGTCCTTTTTTTGCATACTGCAACGCATCTGCTGCTATATCGATATCTTTTTCAACAGCTCTTGTTAAGGCACAAATAGTGGGCCGTGTTACTGCTTTAGAAATTTCCCTTACTGAATTGAAATCTCCCGGGCTTGATATAGGAAATCCTGCCTCAATTACATCGATACCCAGCTCTTCCAGCTCTTTTGCCAGTTCAATCTTTTCAATAGTATTGAGCTGACAACCCGGTACCTGTTCACCATCCCTCAGGGTTGTGTCGAATATTTTAATTCTTTCTGCCATCCTTCCTGAATAAACTAATGACATCGTTTGTGGCGATGTCATTAGGGATTTTTTGCTAATTATCTGGTCTTAATTTTCGCACCTGTTCTCCTGCCTGCCATAATTCTGATTCCCTCATTTCTTTCAATTCGGCATCCAGCATTGATTTATAGTCAGGCCCGCTTGTTTTTTCCAGGACAATGCGTGTCTCGTTACCTGATTTCACGCTTGCATATAATTCGTTAAAAACAGGTTCCACAGCTTTTCTGAATTTATGTCTCCAGTCAAGTGCACCTCGTTGAGCAGTAGCACTGCAATTAGCATACATCCAATCCATCCCGTTCTGGTCTACCAGACGGATCAGACTTTGTGTGAGTTCTTCTACTGTTTCATTGAAGGCTTCACTCGGACTGTGGCCATTTTTGCGTAACACATTGTATTGGGCTTCCATAATTCCTGCCAGGGCACCCATCAATACGCCACGTTCACCTGTAAGATCACTAAAGACTTCGCTCTCAAAGGTAGTTGGAAACAGATATCCTGATCCTATCGCGATACCAAGAGCAATAGTCCTTTCTTCAGCTTTTCCAGTATAATCCTGGAAGATAGCATAACTGGAGTTGATGCCAGTTCCACTGAGGAAATTGGTACGTACACTGGCACCGGATCCTTTCGGAGCTACCAGGATGACATCAACATTATCTGGAGGGATAACATCAGTCTGATCACTGTAAGTGATGGAGAAACCATGGGAGAAGTATAACGCATCTCCCTCATTAAGACAAGGCTTCAGTTTTGGCCAGATAAGACGCTGGGCTGCATCCGATACAAGGTACTGGATAACTGTTCCTTTGGAAGCAGCTTCTTCAATGGGAAACAATGTTTCACCAGGCACCCAGCCGTCATTAACGGCCTTATCCCAGTCAGCTTTGAATTCGGGAGCCTGTCCGACAATGACTTTGAATCCATTGTCTTTCATATTTAATGCTTGTGCAGGTCCCTGTACACCGTAACCAATAATCGCTATTGTCTCGTTTTTCAAGACTTCGTGTGCTTTGGATATAGGGAATTCTTCCCTTGTAACCACGTTTTCTTCGACACCGCCGAAATTGATTTTTGCCATTTTATTTAATACTGTTAAAATTATTTATTAATGAATGCGAATTTGAATTTTCAAGTTCCTCGAGATACTCTTTAGTCTCTCTCTTGGATTTTGAAAGAGCTACTCTTCCTGAACGGGCAAATTCAAGTACACCATACTCATTCAGAATATCGAATAACTGTTGTGTTTCGTTTTTATGTCCCGTTTTTTCCAGGACTATATAGTCTTTCTCGATAACCAGGATCCTGGCACCGTTCGCTCTTACGAGGTCCTCTATTTTATTTCCATGAAGGAAAATCTTAGTTGGAACTTTATACAGAGCTATTTCCTGATAGTAAATCTCATTTTCCTCATAAAGGAAAGCACCCAGAATATCGATCATTTTCCTGATCTGTTTAACCACTTTTAAAGCCTGGTCATGTGTCGTATTTAGAACCACGGTATAGCGGCTTACTCCAGGTACTTCGGAGGTGGAAACATTGATGCTTTCTATATTCAATTTACGCTTTGTAAATATAATTGTGATCCTGTTGAGCAAACCAGGTTGGTTTTCACTTAAAATGGAGATCGTGTATCTTTTAACTAAAGGCTTTACGTGACTATCTTGATAAATATCTGCCATGATATTGTTGTTTAAAATTTATTTAAGACGAATGTCGGTTACAGATGCACCGGATGGAACCATTGGGAATACATTATCTTCTTGTTCTACAGTTATCTCAAGAAGATATGGGCCTTTATGTGCCAGCATCTTATTAATTGCACCGGAAAGTGTTCGTTTCTCAGAAACCTTGGCACCTGATATCCCGAATCCTTCTGCAACCTTTACAAAATCCGGGCTTGTTATTTCAGTAAAGCTGTACCTTTTTTCAAAAAACAACTCTTGCCACTGACGCACCATACCAAGGAAATGATTATTCAATATGATGATCTTTACAGGGATATCATACTGAGCGATGGTACCAAGTTCCTGCAATGTCATTTGAAAACTTCCATCACCGGCAATTGCAATTACCTGTTCTTTATCTGCGCCAAGTCTTGCACCAATAGCTGCCGGGAGCGAGAATCCCATTGTTCCCAGTCCACCTGAAGTTACAAGGCAATTTGGATTTTTAAACTTATAATACCGTGAAGCAATCATCTGATGCTGCCCGACATCCGTAACTATCACTGCTTCACCATTGGTCATTTCATTTAAGATCCGTATAACCTCCGCCATCTTTATTTCATCACCAGAAGGATATATTTGATCCTTGATTACTTGTTCATATTCCACTTCATCACAGTCGCGAAACTCTCGAATCCAGTCTGAATGATCCGCTGTTTTGATATGTTTATTAAGAAGCTCGAGAGCCTGTCTGGCATCGGAATTGATACCAATAGTTGCCTTAACATTTTTGTCAATCTCAGAAGGATCAATTTCAATATGAATTACTTTTGCCTGCTTGGCATATTTGGAAAGATCTCCGGTAACACGGTCATCAAACCTCATCCCAATTGCAATGAGTACATCACATTCATTGGTTTTTATATTGGGCCCATAGTTTCCATGCATACCGAGAAATCCAACATAATTCTTATGATCTGGAGGAAAAGAAGATAATCCAAGCAGTGTGGATGCAACTGGAATATCAGCCTTTTCGGATAGTTCCAGAAGCTCTTTTTCACCACCTGAGATCAATACACCGTGACCTGTCAGAATATAGGGCCTTTCTGCCTCATTGATTAGTTTTGCAGCACTTTCAATCTGCTCCATATGAGGTGCAGGATATGGATGATAACTTCTTATTTTTTCAATACGCTGATAATTGAATTTAAATGAATCAAATTGTGCGTTTTTTGTAATATCAAGTACTACGGGACCCGGTCGTCCTGATTTGGCAATATAAAAAGCCTTGGCAATGGCTTCCGGGATTTCTTCAGCTTTTGTGATCTGAAAATTCCATTTAGTAACCGGCATGGAAATACCGATTACATCTGTTTCCTGGAAAGCATCTGTCCCAAGTAAGTGTGCAGGAACCTGGCCTGTAATACATACCAAAGGATTTGAATCCATCATGGCATCAGCAATGCCTGTTATTAAATTCGTGGCTCCAGGTCCACTTGTGCCAAAGCAAACACCCACTTCTCCAGACACCCGGGAATACCCTTGGGCGGCATGAGCCGCTCCCTGCTCATGACGTACCAGTACATGATTGATCTCGTCAAGATAGCCATATAATGCATCATAAATTGGCATAATTGCTCCTCCCGGATAACCGAATATGGTATTTACTCCTTCCTCAAGCAGAGAAAGGATTACCGCTTCAGAACCACTAATGGTTCTAACTTTCGGTCCCAGGATCTTCGTTTTGGTTTGAGTAACAGACATAACTAAGAATTTTAATTATCAGTAACACATCCTTCGGATGCAGATGAAACAAGTTTAATGTATTTTCCAAGTATTCCACTTTTGTATTTAAAATCAGGAATCTTCCATTCCTGCCGTCTTTTTGCAATTTCTTCCTCAGAAAGATCGACATCGATGCGGTTATTTATGGCATCAATCGTAATCATATCACCATCTTTCAACAATCCAATCATACCCCCAGCCTGAGCCTCCGGGGTAATATGCCCGACCACAAATCCATGAGAGCCTCCTGAAAATCTACCATCAGTAATTAAGGCTACATCTTTGCCTAGACCAGCTCCCACAACTGCCCCTGTAGGTTTTAACATTTCAGGCATTCCGGGGGCACCGGTGGGGCCTTCATAGCGTATTACAATCACATCTCCTTTTTTAACTTTGTCTTTAAGCCCATCGATCATTTCAAATTCATTGTTGAAGACTTTTGCTGTACCGGTGAATACTTCACCTTCTTTTCCTGTGATCTTTGCTACCGCACCTTCCTCAGCGAGATTCCCAAACAGGATCTGAATATGTCCGGTTGGTTTAATTGGATTTTCAATCGTTGTTATGATATCCTGATCCTCGGAAATCACCTGAATATCTTCGAGGTTTTCTGCAAGTGTTTTTCCACTTACTGTCAGGCATTCTCCGTATAGAAAACCTTTCTCAAGCAAATATTTCATTACTGCCGGAATACCACCCACATTATGAAGGTCTTCCATTAGATATCTACCGGATGGCTTTAAATTAGCAATGAATGGTGTCTTATCGCTTATTCTCTGAAAATCATGAATTGTAAGTTCAACATCAACGGCTTTGGCCATTGCTATCAAGTGGAGGACAGCATTGGTTGAACCTCCAAGCGCCATGGTTAGGGTAATGGCATTTTCAAATGCTTTTTTCGTCATGATATCACGGGGTTTGATATCATGAATCATAAGATTCTTTATTGCCTTTCCAATCTCACTACATTCTATACCTTTTTCATCACTTATCGCCGGATTGGATGAACTGAAAGGCAGACTCATACCTAAAGCTTCAATAGCTGATGCCATAGTATTAGCCGTATACATACCTCCGCAAGCTCCGGCCCCAGGAATGGAATTCTGGATGATCCCTTTATAATCCTCTTCTGATATCTCTCCCCTGAGTTTCAAACCATAAGCTTCAAAAGCTGATACAATGTTAAGGTCTTCTCCTTTCCATTTCCCTTTTCGTACAGTACCGCCGTAAACGAGCAAACCCGGACGGTTCATCCGCCCTAATGCCATCATTGCTCCAGGCATATTCTTATCACAGCCAACGACGGTAACCAATGAATCATAATGTTGTGCATTAACTACTGTTTCAATAGAATCAGCTATAATTTCTCTTGATGGGAGTGAGTACTTCATGCCCTCAGTTCCATTTGGGATACCATCACTTACACCTATTGTGTTGAATATAAGCCCTTGTAATCCCTCGGCATCCACACTCGTTTTAACTTCGTCTGCAAGATCATTAAGATGCATGTTACATGGATTTCCCTGAAATCCTGTACTCACAATTCCTACCTGTGCTTTTTTCAGGTCGTCTTCGGATAGCCCAATAGCATACAACATAGCCTGAGAGGCTGGTTGCGTTGCATCTTGTGTGACTCTTTTACTATACTTATTAAGTTCTTCTGACATGGTGTTATCATATATATATTAAAAAAGCCTTTCTATTCGTGAGAAAGGCTTAGTCCTGTATATTTTGTTTATACCCTTCTCACTCCGTGTGCTGAATCACCACAACGACTAAAATCAAAAGGATATCAATTATTCTCGGAATCATAATATACTCTACAGAATTATTACAATATATAATCCGGTTTAGTAA
>JBHOSY010000091.1:0-17943 GCA_042584165.1 Bacteroidota bacterium
GATTGATAAAATAAACGGACAACCAAAGGCTGTTCTTGTTAATTATTCCTGCCACCCAACCATAGCAAACCATCGGTTATTAGCTTATTCTGTATGGAATTATCAAATGTATTTGATAGTTCTTCATTGGTTTCATTTTCATAATCAATATCGTTATGCCCCATATTTACGTACAACATTTGATGCTTGATGTTCGTCCAGACTACTGGATAATATCCATCATGCCAAATTTCATGAAGTTTTGGTCCGGTCCCAAGCGGGAAACTGGTCGTATCAATAGATAAAAGTATTCTTATATCCGGATTAGTCCGTAAATCATTCGTCCACTGATACCACTCATTAGGAGCAGAATTAAATGTATCAGGTAATTCCTTTGTTGCTGGATGGTTATGGTCTTCAACTCGCAAAATAGCTGATGTAGGCCTCCATGTATTGCCAGCATATGAACCTGATCCTAAAAATTCATTGTGATACCAGTCCCAATCCTGGGGAAAGGCAGATGGAGTTAAGGCAAATCCAGCGAAATGGAATCCCATCCATGCACCTCCCTCTTCCATAAATTCTCGAAATGCCATTCGCTGAGCAGGATCTTCCGGCCGGCCATCCAGAAAAAGTATAACCTCATATTGAGAAAGGAAATCATGATTAAGATTACTCCAATTATCTGTAGAATCATAGGTAAAATCATGTTTGGCAGCCAATTCAGAAAACCATTCATTCGCTTCATGAACATAACTAATATGTGCCTGGTCGTTCCTGGCATTGTAGAAGGTGATGACGTTAAAGTCCGAAGAAAAACGAGATAAGGAATTGCATGAATAAACAAAGGAAATTAAGATAAGTCCTATGACTTGCAGCGATATATCATTGTATTTCATGAATGAAAATGTTGTTATTACTATGACGAAAAAAATGAAAAGAATTGTAACAACATACTACATACCACCATCATTTACGTAAAAACGAATTGCTTTTCTTCTGGAAGGATTATAGTAATTTTCTGATCTCTTTAAAAAATCGGTCAACTTTTTCGGTTGGATCTCCCTCTCCGAGCGTTTCAAGAGGAATATATCCACGATAACCGGATTCTTTTATTATCCGGATTAACCGGGGAAAATCAGCTTTTTCTTCCACTCCGTTCACATACAGGTTCACTTTCACCTGCCAGTTGACTGTGTATGGAATAGATTTAGCTATCTCTTTATATGGATCACCAGTTCGATAACTTCCGGTATCAAGGATCAACTGACACCAGTCTGAGTTAATGCGCTCAATAATTTCAATAGCCTGATCGGCAGTTTTGATAAAATCATCGTGATTCTGGATGCCAATAACAACACCATGTGCTTTTCCGAAATCCACACATTCTTTCAGGTCTTTAAGTAATCCATAACCTGGTCACGGGTCAGTGATTTAGTATCTGCATGTCCTGTAAATACCCTTATCACAGGTATACCCATTTTTTCAGCAGCAATTATCCATTGTTTGACCAGTTCCACGCTGGCACGTCTTTTTTCAGGATCAGGTTCAGTAAAGTCATTTCGAACGCCTGTCCCGCTAATTTCCAGTCCCAACAGAAAGGCCTTTTGTTTAATGCTGTACAGAACTTCGTCGGAAGGAACATCCGGATATCCCGGGATATAATATGCAGTGATATCAACCGCATCGAAATTTCTGGAAGCACAGTATTCGAATAAATCATCCAGGTCCATTTCACCATTCATCAAGGGAATATTAAATGAATAAGCGTTCAAGCTGGTTTTCAGTTTGCCTGTTAATTCCACCTGGGCAGGGGAGGAAGTTGAACCAATAATAGTTATAAAAATTATCCCACATGATATAAATGGTAAGAAAGATTTAAATAGGTGTTTGATACTGCTTTTCATAAAATTTGAATTTGTGTTGGGGGTTAAGATAGCCATTAAGGTGGAATGTACCAATTGAAATATGGGAAGTTGGGTGGTTTATTGATTCAATGGTTCACGAGGCTAAATGTTTATTGGTATTTTCCCTAACCCCCAATCCACCGTTCACGTGCTTATTAATTTTTTTAACTCTATCTTGTAATACTGAATCAGGAAATTGTTCTCAACATAAATTAATACTGATATGAAACGAAGACAGGCAGTTAAAAATCTAACAACCATTCCGCTGGCAGGAGCCGCCCTTGTGAGCCCGGTTGCGTTATCGTAATGCTCCCCAACTTCGGTTAGTTCAAAACGCGATTTTTTCAAAGAATTGGGTGTTAAACCGATCATCAACGCCGGTGTAACCATGACTTTTTTATCGGGATCACTCATGTTACCAGAGGTTATGGAGGCCATCAATTCAACCGCGCATGACTTTGCAAATATTCATGATTTGCAGGACAAGGTCGGGGAGAAAATTGCTGAGATGCTGCATTGTGAGGCAGCCATGGTAACCTCCGGGGCAGCATGTGCCATGACCCTTGGAACAGTGGCTGCTATGACCGGTTCCGATCCGGAATTAATTGGGGTCATGCCCAATCTTCCTGGCCCGACACGTGAAGTGATTATACAAAAATCACATCGGTATATATTTGAAAAGGCTGTTACGATTACAGGAGTAAAACTGGTAGAGGTCGAAGGACCTGATGGCATGGAACAGGCTTTCAATGAAAATACGGTTATGACCCTCTTTTTTAATGCAGCTCGTGAACACAGTGTCTCCCATGAAGAATTTGTGGCGATCTCAAAAAAACATAATATACCATCTTTTATAGATGCAGCTGCAGATGTGCCCCCTGTCGAAAATCTTTTCAAGTACCAGAAAATAGGTTTCGATTTGGTAACCTTTTCAGGGGGTAAAATGATACGGGGTCCCCAAAGTGCCGGATTATTGTTTGGTCGTAAAGATTTAATTGAAGCAGCTAAATTGAATCATAGTCCTTACGAATGTCCATTCGGCCGACCGATGAAGGTGAATAAGGAAGAAATGTTTGGTATGTATGCAGCGCTTAAAGCATATCTGGAAAGAGATCACGAAAAGGAGTGGCAGGAATGGCTGGACCGGGCAGATCGTATTGCTACCCACATCAGTAGTGTACCAACAGTTAAAAGTGAGACATCCGCCAATCCTGGTCCGGCGAATGCATTCCCGAGTCTGCATGTCACCTGGGATCAGGAAACTGTTAAGATATCCCCTGGGGGCGTTGTTAAAGCGCTGAAATCCGGGACTCCGAGTATTGTTGCCGGGGGCAGACGTGAAACGCTGCGTATCGGCGTTGTATTACTGAAGCCCGATCAGGTGGACATCGTAGCCAACAGGGTATTGGAAATCCTGGAACAGGCGGTTTAAAGGGAGAAGATGAACCTTTAAAAGAGGAGAAGAAGATATGTGGTGTTGCGATTCCACATCTCCTCTTTTCCACTTCTTCACTGGGCTGATAATTGGTGGTTCAATTATCATGATTGCAGTGCTATTCAATATATTCATAGGCTCCAATATCTGGTGCTGAACCATTTGGAATTCTGTTCCCTTCAAAGTCTGTCTGGTGAAAAAGATTAATTCCGGCATCGATGGCAGGACTCGCAACTGTCAGATGAAAGTCATTATCTTTTAGATTCATGAAGAGTGGATCACCTGTTATATCCCCGGGACCCGGAGTGATCCCAATATCCGTTTTGCCTCCCAGGTAATATAAATTATGTTCATGTACGAAATCTGAATGGTTGCTTATGCGCTTCATATTCGGAATGTAAAATATATTGTTACGACATAGAAATGCTGTTTTAGTCGGAAGACCATTCCAGAAGCCGATTGCATAATCTCTATTACCCGTCTCAATGAAAAGATTATTTTCTACACGCATATCCTCCAGATAAACTCCGAATTTGCCACCGACATGAAATCCACCTGCAATCCCATTATTAATAAACACATTGTAGGCAATGAGATTGCTGGTAAGTGTATCTTCTCGGCCCCCTACTTCGAACCCACCATCACAATTCTCTCCCCAGTTGTGGTGGATGTAACAACTGTCAACATCGCCATAAAATTCAACAACGCCACCGTCATGCCCATAATCCAGGCTCGGGGCGATACAGTTGAACATCCTGTTATAGGATACTTCGTTGTTTGAACTATGTATATTGACTCCGACAGCCCCGTAATCATTATCTCCTCCCTCATCATTAACAATCATATTTAGATCATGGGTGTAATTCTTTGTAACGAGATTGTGTTTTCCCTGGATGGATATCCCGCAACCCGCCATGGTTACTTCATTGTTGCGTACAATGTTATATTCAGCTTCCCGATCTATAAGAATACCTGCCATATGGACATCGCTGACAAAGAAATTCTCCACAACGATATAATCTGCTTTTATTTTGATGCCTGAACCTCTTTCTACTCCGGGATTTCTAATAACCGGATCTTTCCCTTCACCATATGCAGTATATACAATAGTTTTATCAGGCAATCCTGATTTTACAATTGTGAGTTCACCTGTCCATTCTGATCCTCTTTTAAAATAAATAGCATCACCGGGTATGAAAGGATGGCTATTTACCCTGGAAAGTGTTTTCCATGGTTGATTGGAACTATGCCCGGAAGATGAATCGTCACCTGCTTTTAAATCAACATAGTAGCCTGTTCTGAGAGAACAGGAAGGACTAAACAGAACACCAATGAATATAATTACCACAAGATGTCTTAATACGCTGATTTGAGCAATGAAATGCCGGGCCTTAAAATGCTTTTTTTGAGTAACCATTATTTGTTATAAAATTTAAAAAAAACTGAAATCAGAATTCTGATCAGATTGTATTATCTTGACATGATTTTATTCTACTAAATACGGACTACATTAATCATCCACCAATCCGTATTGATACCAAATATAAATTATTGATATTATGGACGCAACTCTTATTAATTCCACCATTACACAAAAGAAATCACCATTTCTCCCTCCATTCATCCATTTTTTCCTGTTTCTGATTTATGTACAGATAATTCAAGTCCAGGCTCAGGAATCATTGCATTTAGCCTTTCCACATGATGATTTCGAAGTTCGGGAGGAGATGGTACCTATGCGGGATGGCATCAAATTATACACACTTATTATTATTCCTAAAGGTGATACCGAAACAATGCCAATCATCTTGCAGCGAACACCCTACAATGCTACACGCGGACTGGGAGGCCATCCTACAGCTCGATTGGATGTGTCACTTGGAAACAGATTCTTTGGCAACGACTATATCTATATTTTTCAAGATATCCGAGGCCGTTTCAAATCAGAAGGAGAATTTGTAATGTTCCGTCCTCCTCGTGGTCAGTTTAACGATACGGAAACAGATGAAACAACGGATGCCTGGGATGCCATCGACTGGCTGGTGAAAAACGTTTCATCAAATGGGAAGGTGTGTGTTTGGGGTACCTCATACCCGGGCTGGCTTACCCTTGCGGCCATGAAAGATCCTCATCCAGCTCTGGCCGCTGCTGTTCCATTCAACCCTGTAGTAGATGTGTGGAAAGCGGATGACTGGTTCCACTGGGGAGCTTTTCGGGGATCGTTTGCTTTTGATTTCATTTTCGGGATGGAAACGCGTACAGATAAATCCATACCCTATCCTTATGAAATCCAGGATAATTACACCTGGCTATTGGGGCAAGGAGCTTTAGGCCCTGCACTTGGGGCCCGATTGGATAAACGGCATAAGATGTGGCCTATTCTGATGGAAAACCCCAGTTATGGACCCTACTGGAAAGATGTTGCTGCCGATCAGTGGTTTGACCAACCATCCCGTTTGGTACCGGCATTGCATGTTCATGGTTTTTGGGACCAGGAAGATATTTATGGATCCCCGGCAGTTTATGAAGCGCTTGAAAAGCATGATAAAGATAATGACAGGAACTTTTTTGTCGCTGGCCCCTGGTATCATGGGCAACATTTTGCCGATGGAAGCAAGCTGGGCGCATTACATTTCGACGGAAATACTTCCCAATGCTTTCGCAAAGAGGTACTGGCGCCTTTCCTTCGACGGTTTTTACACCAGGAAGGAGGAGGCCCACCAGCCCCTGTATTTGTTTTTGAAACTGGCATGAACCGTTGGTGTGAATTTGAGCAATGGCCCCCCTCAATCAACAAGACCAGACTTTTTCTCAAGCAGGGGTATGGTCTTTCATTCACTGCACCAACAGAAAGTAATTCCATGACAGAATATATTTCTGATCCTGAGCATCCGGTTCCTTATGCACCACGACCGAACTGGCCAGGTGATTATGGGAATCCCCCGGCCATAGCAGCGTGGCGGACGTGGTTGGTTAAAGATCAACGTTTTGTTGATGGTCGTCCTGATGTAGCAACATGGGTAAGTGAACCTTTGAAAGAGTCCCTGACTATCAGGGGAGGGGTACTTGCACACCTGATTGCTGAAACATCAGGGACAGATGCCGATTGGGTAGTGAAATTAATCGATGTTTATCCGGATGATAATCCTGACTTTGTGATGTCCGGGTATCAACTGATGGTGACCGGCGACATTTTTCGGGGACGATACAGGGAGGACTATGAGAAGCCAATACCTCTAGAGTCTGGTAAGCCACTTTCTTACGAAATCTCATTACCACATGCGAACCATACTTTCCTTCCAGGACATCGGCTGATGGTGCAGGTCCAAAGTACCTGGTTCCCACTTTACGATCTTAATCCACAGACCTTTGTGCCTTCGATTATGTTTGCACCTCCTGAATTATATAAATCCAGGAAACACAGGGTTCACCATTCTCAAAATCATTCAACTTATCTGGAATTGAATGTTGATAAATAGTTCAGTGTTTCACTGGCTCACTTGAAAACCAGTAAACTAGGGAATCCTTGTTAATTCGCCTATTACCTTTATTCCAAATTTTATTCTGTATTGGTATGTGCGGTGGGCGTCCACGATCAGCGTGGCCACATTGAAGCTTGTGCGGTGGAAGGCCTTTTAAAATGTCTCAAACAACTGATTTCTTATTTCATTGGCTATCAATTTACTCCTGAAATTCTTATTCTTTATAAATATCACCATCCTGAGACATTTTACAGCAGCCTGGGCCTGTGGGTTTAGCGTGGAAATGTGGCTTTGATCGTGGCACCTTTTCTTTTGTAACTTTTCTTTGGGTGAGCAAAGAAAAATTTGAATTCAGAAGATTATTTGGGATTCAAAACTATCCTGGGAATCAAATTATCTTGAATATTCACAATTATGCTAAATATTAAGGTTTCAGGGATTATAATTCTAATAAAAAAGATCCCTTACTGAATAAAAATCAAGGTCTTTATTTTTGAAATAATTTTTAAGGGAATCCTAAACTACTTGAATAGTTTATTAGATGTTTAGTTGTCACTTCCTGAAAAAAGTTTACAGGTTTGAAACTTAATCCAGATGTTTGTTTTCAATCTGTATTTAATCCTGAAATATAGTTAATGGATTTATTTGGATTCCGTAAATTTTTTAATCTCCCAGCGGTTACTTTTCACGGAAAAAAAATCTGCGTTTGTAAAATATATTTTATCTATCACTGCCTTTGGGAGCATTAATCCCTTCACACCATCTGTCGTATTATCGGTGGCAAGGTACATCCAGTGATTCATCCATCGATTGTGAATTCTTTCCCTGGCACTATCGAAATCCTGTCCGGATTCATCACCAACTGCCAAATCAGTACCGTATAACAATCTGTCCTGGTACCGGATCATAAAATTGCGAACCCGATCCCAATCTTCCACCGACTGATTTTTCAGATGTCCTATTCGCGCTGACATATCCACTTTGAACATTGGGAATTCGTCCAGACGTTTAGCGAGTTCATTGACGTTCCATTCCAAACTACCCAGATGAGCTCCAATAACAACCAGGTTTGGATACCTTTCAAGGACATTATCCCGTGCATTGATCTGATCCTCATAAGATGGCATTTCCGGATGCAGGTACATATGGTACTGTGGATGATTTTTATAATAGGAGCGATCTCCCGGGTCAGTCATTTCATCTTCCGGGAGCCAGCAATTTCTGGGTTCTCCAAGATGGGCTAAAAGAGGTATATTATTGATTTCAAGATATTTGAAAACCAGTTCAAATTCAGGATCATCGGCCATGACGTACCGACCATTTTGATCTTTTAACTCCATGCCTATATTTTTCCAGATCTTGATCCCTGAAGCGCCTTTTTCCATACATTCGTTGATACGTTCAATGGTAGAAGAAGCAAAATCAGGCTGCCCGAATTTTTCAACAGAGAAAGTGCCGAGATAAGCAAATGTTTCAGGATGAACCTGAAAAATTTCATGAGATATTCTCAATTGTTCATCGATAGGATATCCTGAATCAACATTTGGGGACAACACCTTAAAATTTACAGAATTAAAGTAATCCATATAACGGGCATCCATTGAAAAATAGTGGAAATGGACATCGATTTTTGGCACTTTGCCGAAATCGTCTGCCGAGTAGTATGTATTATCTTTCTGGCACGAATTCATTACTACCAGGAATCCTATTAAACAGCCCGTTATTTTAGTTTTAAGATGGTTTTTCATTGTATAATTGATCTTAATGAAATTACATTTTCATAATATTACTGTAAAATAAAGTCTTCTTTCGATTTTGCCACAGGAAATTGAACAGCCCTGATATCCGGTTCAATATTCACCTTAAACGGATATTTCACATACCAGTAAGTTGTTAGTGCATAATTCATCTGGATGGAAGCCCAGTGCCACAATTCAATATTCGAACTGATTGATGTGGTAAATGGGATGGCATCCAACGAGCGGTGCCGCATGTTTACAGTCAGCCCCCAGTTAGTATTCCCTGTACCTGTAGGTTGAGCAAGAAAAGGGTGGGTGAAAGGCTCCGGCCGACCGAATGCATATCCGTAATAATCTTCAGAACCTGTTCCAAAACTGGAGGGAAATTTTTCACCGTCTACAAAGATTTTCTCATCTCCTTCACCCCACCAATGATATGTATTGTTAAATAAGGTTATCTGGTCACCAACATAAATACCTTTCGCACTTATATCGATGTAGTTGATGTCAAATTTTGATCCTTGATCGTTTCTGGTTTTGATATGGCGGTATTCATGCCAGGATGCACCAAAGTACATGCTGTTCGATTTCCATTGATATTCAGAAATGCCAGCACTCCCGCTCATAGTGACATCATCCGTACCATAGTTAATAAATAATATCTTACAATTCTTTTTAAAGGGCATAACCCAATTGGATTCCAGCTTTCCATTATCATTTGTTTCGTTCATCCATGTTTTATGAGGTGAAAGCATATAGCCTGTTCCAAAAAATTCCCCCACAGGTACCCAGATAGTTGTAATACTGTCAAAAGAAGCAGATATGACCGTGGACCTTAGCGCCTGTTCCAAATCCGTAGCCTTCAGTTCAATGGAAAGTTTATTTACTACTTGTCCTTTTCCGGATAAACCTATAATTAATGAATCGCCCGATAAAATCTCACCCCCGAATTCCGCTACATCGGAAGATTTGATATGGTTATCAAGGAGTGTCTTATTTACTTTATTCAATAATGGTTTCGCCTGAAAAAGTCCTTTTTGTGAGAAACTTTCCACCTTAGTTTTCGGATGATATTGCCGGTAACAGATATTGTAAAACACGTCCGGCCAGTAATAGCCTTCTTCAACAGCCACGCCTTCATAGTCGTATTTTAAAACCAGTGAATCACATTCATATGTTATTTTGCAGTGTTTGGCAAATGGGATTGGAAGATACATGTTGTGATCATAATCCCTGCCTTCTTCGCCCAATGGTGCCCCGGAATGCACAGAAGCTGTAAGGGGATATTCAGTGAGTAAATTACCACTCAACACATCAGAGGGGATCCCCTGTATCACCGGTATTGTATCGTTGTCAAGATAAACACGCAATATGCCATTCTGTGCTAAATAAAAGGTCATCCACCACCTTACAATTGCGCCCGGACCATCGGCATCAAACATCACAAATTCCCTACGGTTATGAGCGCTGTCGATACGTAGAAAGTGTGACATATCATTGTTGGCGAACCACCCGTCTTTTCCAGGTGCCACCGCAGCACTGTTATAACTGCTGAATTGTTTAAGCTTATACTGATCATCAGGGAAATAACTGAGATGATGTCGGCTGGTCATTTCCTCCAACAGCGAATTTAAAGACACGGGGTGTGAACAACCATTTATCAAACTTAGAAGTAAGAGGAATGGCATAACAGTATGAAAGTTTAATTTTTTAAATATCATGTCTTGTTATTCCCAAAAAATCATTCTAATGGAATGTCTTTTCTAAAATTAAAAATCCATATCAGTATATAATGAATGTACAAAGTACTATTTATTTAAGTCAAATACCGGTAGAATAATACTGGATGGAGTTTCTGTTCCATAATACACCATTTGCCGGGTCTTTGTGTGACTTAACGCATCAGCAATTGGTGAACAATCATTCAGATTTCGGTTATATCTTGGAAACCAGGATGATGTAATAACGACCCTGAGCTTATGTCCTGTATTCAACTGGTAACCTGTAGCCCAAACAGATATTTCATGCCTGGTTGGATCATCTCCATCGAATTGAACTTTTGCTCCACCCTCCTGGATATTAATGATTTTCCCGTCAGGAAAGACATCCTGAAGACATACGATAAAATCAGTGCACGGCGTATCACTTGATAACCACAAAGACGCCGTAATGGGCCCCAGCAGAATCAAGGGTTTATCGAGATTTTTTGTTTCAAAACTCAACTGATCAGAGCGATTGATATTATCATTTTGTTCGGCTGGACCTACTTTTTCACCCAATGCAGTTCCTCCCAAACTTGGGAATGGATCCAATGGGTCGTAATCATATGACAGTAACCCGTCCGATGTGCAGTTTGCAGGATCAAAGTGATTATCAGGTCCTATATAATAGGGTATAAAGCGGGTTTCACGGGGAGGCCAAACATCAGATCCGAAATACTCATTCCTTTCCATGATGAACAGGTTGTATTTTTTATCCTTCAATGGAGATGGCAGGCTTTTTTTCTTTCCCTTAACTTTTTTAGCCGCATATAAAAACATTTTCATTGGATTTCCGGTCTTTTTAGTTCCTCCATAGTCGTTTTCTACTCCCGGCGAACCATGGCATAGTGGCCCGATTATCAACCGGCTATCAGTATGGCCCTGTGCCTGCAAAGCCTGGAAATCTTCGATCTGGGATTTTAAGAATATATCATACCATCCGGCAATTGACAAAACCGGGGCTTTGGTTATACCCCTGTGATTCATTTTCCGCCAATAATAATCGTCCGTTTCATGTGAAAGCCAGTCATTAAGGAAGGGAATATCGTGAATAGTAGAATCATCGGCTATCGATAAAGGTAGTATCCTGAAACTGTCCTTTATTTTTTCCGGAGGGATTGTATTTGCTATGGATGAGGCAACGGTTAATCCCCATGTAAACGCAGACTGCAGGGAGAATAGTCCATCCGGGTATATTAAATCGTATAAATCTGCTCCAGTTAGCATTGGTACCATAAAATCGAGCGAATCTGAAATTGCCCATTGTGTATATCCTACATAACTGCCTCCCCATCCGGCAACATAGCCGTTTGACCAGGGCTGTTCCCTGATCCAGTTTAAGGTCTGCAATCCATCTTTCCGTTCATTGATGAATGGATAGAATTCTCCACCTGATTCGTATTTGCCCCGCACATCCTGTATCACTACAGCTACACGTTTTATACCGAATGCCTTTCCTGCCCATGATTCGTTTTCTTTGTTGTAAGGTGTTCTTATTAGTATTGTGGGGTATTTCCCTCCACCTTTGGGTATAAATACATCGGTACTCAGTGCAATATCATCCGGCATGATTATTTCTATCTCAGATTTCCCGGGTTTAAATATGCATGAGGATGCCAGAAATATAATGCCAGTAAGCCAAAAAATGGAACTGGATGTGGTTTTAGAGGATCCCATATTAGTGTTATCTATGAAAAATCGATTAGAAGAATAAATCAATCTTGTATTTATTACAATTATATATTGTGCCAGAAAAACGATGAAGCTATTCCATCACCCTTCCCTGACAATTCACATACCCATCGATCCTGATATCACCATTACCGAAGATCTCGACAATTGAATAAGAATTGTTTTCAGGAAATGGACCGGAAACCATGGCATACTGGGTGAAATAATGTATTCCATTTAAGCTTGAATAGTCCCCTTCATGATCATGTCCGTGAAAAACGGCTGCCACCTTTCCTGATTTCTCCAGCACCGCTCTCACTTTGCTGGCATTGCGTATGCAATAGATCTTGTGTTGTGCATGAGGGGTATCCAGTCTGTGATGGACAAAAACTATGGTAGGCTTATCAGTATTTGCCAGATCATTTTTCAGCCATTTAAGCTGCCTGGGGTTTATATTACTGTCGGTCCAGTCAAAATTGCCTCTACTATAATGTCTACCTGATTTGGTGAAATTTGCATCCAGTACCACAAAATGGAAGTCCTTTTGATCAAAAGAGTAGTAATATTCTTCTTTTGAAATGCCTGTATTCTCAACGTTTTCCTGGAACTCCTTTTTGGAGATGCTGTCCATATCGTGATTTCCCAGCACATGATAACGTGGACCATCGAAACTGGTAAAAACTTTCTCTATATCTCTCAGATAACGAAGGGTATTCATTTTATTCGGTTTCGCATCCTGATCTTTAAAATCTCCCAATTCGATAATGAAGTCCAATTTCTCTGCATTGAAAAGTGAAATGGCTGCTTCAAGTTTTTCATCCGAATGTTTATAATAACGGTTACTGCTGTTAAGGGGATCAGTTTCAGCATAATGGGGATCTGCTACCATGCCGAAACGGATTACGGGCGTCTTAAAAACACCTTCTAAACCGGACAAAGAAGAACCTGCCATGATCAAACTGCTTTTTATCATAAATTTTCTACGATCCATATATTAAATTCTGAATGTGACGGCCTAACATCCCGAAAATAGCAAATCACTGATAGAGATTGCATGCCTGTTGAATTTTTTTCAAGTTGATATCAATATAAATACTGTTCAATAACAACAATCTTTACTTATTCCTCTTCATCCTATATTATCTGATCCAGATAAAATCCACACCTATTTCCTGTCCCTTTTCGCCTTCAAATGTTAATTCCAATTTATTCTTGTCTTCTGCCTTTGTTGTTGAACGGTATATGCTGACTGACCTGGTATGGTAATCGTCATAAAGGTTATACACTGCCCCGCCGTTCATTTTTTTACCATTTAATTTAACTGTAAAACTCCCTCCGGCTGGTGATACCTTAGTGGTAAGCCGAATTTCCATTTTTTCTTTCTGGACCGGTGCCGGTAAATCAAATACTATTTTATCACCATTCTGTTCAGGTTTCCAGATAAGCACATTTCGATCACTCCAGAGCTGTCCCTGTTCACTGGTAATATGCTTTCCACTCAGAAAAACATCTTCCGCCTCATAAAATACAAAACCGGACGAACCTTTTATTTGCTTTGGTCTCCATGTCTCCGGCAAAACCGGGATCTTAACATCATCCCTGGTTATAACCTGGTGATCATCATAAGTACCAGGGACTCCGTAATAGTATACGGTTCGTCCATATGTGAAATCAGGAATTGAATCGTGGGGGAATAATTCCATAAAAAAGCTCAGGTGTTTGTTAAAAGGAAGATCATCAATTATATGAAATCGATAATTGGTTACAAAACCCCTGTTACCGGGGCCATCATTACGAGGCTGCCCGATAAATGCGTGATCAAACAAATTAGCGGAAGACCATGCATAGCCAAAATAATCCTCTGAACCCGTTCCAAAAATCACCGGGAATTTATTGTCATCAATATAGATCTTCTCATCACCTTCTCCCCACCAGTTTCCCCAGTTATCCGGACCTGTAGCAGGATTCTTTATAAAAACAGAAGTGCCAACATATCTGCCCTTTCCATGCGCCATGAGGAACACCAGATCGACAGGAGCATGCTCCATAGCTGTAAGTTTGTGATTAATTCTCCATGAGGCATGAAAGTACATGGATTTACCCTCTTTCCACTTATAGGGTTTACTAACAATATGACCTTCAACTTTGATGTCCTGATCGGAAAGGTTATCCAGGTAAATGGTTACTGACTTTTTATAAGGCATTTTGAAGCGACAGGTTAAAATGGAATCTTTGCTGACTGAAAATGGAAGCGAGCTAAATGGATTTATCCCTGGTGCAGTTACGAAAAAATCACCTACAGGAGCCTGTACCTGTCCCCATACATAATCATCGAAGACTATGCGTAATATATTTTGTCGGAGTGCTTTGGTGAGATCACCAGCTTTTACCTTGAGGGAGATCTTCTGAACGGCTCCCGTGCCGGTTAATTTTAAGATTTCTTTACTTTTTCCACTTTTAACACTTGTCTCAGGGATCAGCGTCCTGGTGGCATTTTCGAATTTTTCGGCTTTATCCGGATCTGATAAAACTTCTATTATGTGATCTGTCTTTGCTGAATTTTCCCTGATATCATCCGCATTAAATGTTTTTACTTCGACTTCCGCATCATACTTCCTGATTTGAACATAATAGAAATGCAGTTCGTTCAAATTACCCTCCCATTCAATGCGACAATACTTTGCAAAAGGGATCGGGTAGTATCCCGAAAATTCCTGACTGAGTGTGTTTTGAAATGTTGGTTGGGGGTTATTCTGAATTGCATCATATGCATGTCTGAAAAAATAGTCTGCAGATCCCTTGTAGACCGGAACATTGCTTTTATCCAGGAAGATAGTTACCTCACCGCTGAACCGGGCAGACCATAGCCGTATAATAGAACCCGGTCCTTCAACATCACATATCAAGAATTTCCCATTCCTATCTTTATCAGCCGGCTCAATTACCCCGGCAAAATTAGGATAGGATTCTTTTCCGAATCCATCTGAATTGGCATACCAACCAATTTCGTCTTTTGATTTACCTTCACTTCGACGGTCATACGATGTGAAATGTAAGATTTTGTAACCAGGTCCATTTAATTCTGATAATTGTTCCAGGTTAATCAATTCATCTAACAGCGATGATGTGCTAACATCCTGTGCCCTTATTACAAAAGGGATAACCAGGCTGATAATCAGAAATATTGAAAATATTTTTTGTCTCATAATACTGGATCTAAAGAGAATCTACAATGTCGGGATTTTCCATAAATGCGTAGGCGATCATATGGCATATCAGCATATGGATATCTTCAACATGCCCGTAATGTGTTGAATCCACTACAATGAGCTCTTTAGCTAATTCTGCCAGTTGTCCCTCGTTCCCGCCAACCAAAGCTATGGTATGTAACCCGTTTTCATTAGCCCATTTAACAGCTTCCACGAGATTTGGAGAACTGCCGCTTACACTTAATGTCAGAAGTAAATCACCCGCTGATGCGAGATTCTCTAATTGTTTTTTAAAAATATCCTTGTATGAATAATCGTTACTGATGGCTGTAATCAGACCCATGTGCTCGTTAAGCGAATAACATTTAAAGCGGTTCTGCATTTTGTCTGAGGCACCTTTGGCCATATCTGTAACAAAATGTGATGCATTGGAAGCGCTTCCTCCATTTCCAAATACAAAGATTTGCCTGTTGTCTTTGTTCACCCTGGCAAACTCTAAAATCAGGTTGCCAATTGAATCAACAGGTATTGCCTCCAGAGATTTTTTATAGCCTTCAATGTAATTATTAAGCCACTCGTTCATGTTGATTTAAATTTTATAATGTATCAAAATGCATTCTCGCCATCAGGGCTGCTCCGATGCATACTGCATCTTCCTTTAACTCGGCAAGACGTAATTCGGGCGGGGTAATGGCATCCATTAGATAACCATGTAAATACTTTTCTACTGCTGTTTTGAGGGGATTGCCGACAAGCGAAAGACCACCTCCAAGAATAATTACCCCGGGATGAATGAGATGCACTGCATGTGATAAGCCAAAGGCAAAATCATCAGCAGTTTCCTGTAATATCCTGTCTGCGCCCTCGTCACCCATTTTTATGGCTTGCAAAAGATGTTTTGCTTCGCCTGAATTTTCATTACCCACCATACCAGCAATAATGTTATCCGGTTTTTCCTTAATGTAATTTCGGATTTTTTTGTCAACTGCCCAGCCGGAGCACTGGTCCTCTACTGTTGTTCCATTTTTATCCAGTCGAATATGACCTATTTCGAGTTCGCCTGGTTTATAACCGTGATAAACTCTTCCATCAACTACCAGTCCGCCACCAACTCCACTTCCCATAGTGATATAAAATACACTGGATAGATCTCGCCCCGCCCCAAGATGAGCTTCTCCTAAAGCCGCTGTATTGGCATCATTGTCCACAACAACCGGGCAATAAGTAAATTCATTTAGCCATTGTCCTAAATGAAAATCAGTCCATCCTCGTACCTGGTGGGAAGTTACAACAATGCCCGTTCGAAAGTCTACAGGGCCACCATAACCTACTCCTATGACTCCAACCTTATTCTTCCTAAGAATATTTTTTACTTTTTCCTGTATTTTGTCTCTTATGCCAGTTGCTTCTTTCTTCCGGGATACAGAAAACCTGTATCGTTCTAATATGTTTGTTTGGTCATCAGTTAAAAAAACTTGAAGTTTAGTTCCTCCAATCTCAATACCAAGAAATTTTTCACTCATTTTCAAATATAATTATATGACCAAGATACATAACTCACCTGATATAAAACTTACCTGAAATATATATTGGGATTAAAACCTGATAAGTATTTTTATTATCGGATCCTGTTATTGATAAATTTCATATCTGAAAGGCACGTCGATCTTTTATATAGTATTTCAATTTAAAAACTGATCAAAAGTCCAGCTGATGTAATACAAGCCACCTATCTGTGCAGTGCCAAAACTGGTGGTATAGTAATTATTGAGCAGGTTGGAACCTCCTATTTTTATTACTGACTTCAAAAGACTCAGTTTATAATTAACCTGTGCATCAAGGGTCAAATAGGCAGGTATCTCTGCAATACCAAAATTGGACTGCCATAGAAAAGCATCCTGCCAGCGGAAATTGATACTGAAACCGAGGTTCTTAATCAAATGACGATTGCCCAGGGATACGTTGAATCGGTATTTCGGGGAATTGAACCTTGTCTCTCTTCCCGGTACATCAACTGAAGTCAGCAATACATTGCTGACCACGTTGCCGCTACAATAAAAATTGTAGGGCAGTCCAAGGTCAAAACCAAAGGCCCAGCCATATGAAGAAACAGCTTCATCGGTACTGATCACCGTTCGGTATCTTTTTTCATCGGGGGTATAGGGATTTTGTGCGAGCAATTGATTGGCCAGAAAACCGGTGTAATTATTTTTATAAACGTAAGCATCGATAAACAATCCCTTGTTCAGTATCAATCCATTGTACCCGATTTCCATCGTTTGTACCCTTTCAGGCCCGAATTCCGGTATATCGAACGGTCCGTCTTTTATTACAGCTGTATCGAGAACAGGGTTGGACCCGGAAAGTGGATATACGGGATTGGTAAAGAAATCATATTTTTCCTGTACTACAGGAAGACCGCCTAACCCCTGATAATAACCAATGTCAATATCTATCCATTGGTCAGATATTGAAGGAAATCGAAAAGCACTCTGCCAGGAAGCGCGTATATTGTGGAGCTTTTCTTTATCCAGCGTCAATACTCCGGATATCCTGGGTGTGAAAACACCTTTAAAGTACTCGTTTTTATCGTACCTGGCAGATGCAGTAAGTTTTAAATGATCTGAAAAAAGCGCTTTTGACAGTTGAACAAATCCACCGTATTCGTAAATATTGATTGGCTCCCCGGGTTCATCAAAAAAGAGTGTTCCCTCACTGTTGATGATATAATTTTTATAGTTGACACCCGCCTGCAGTTGTA
>JBHOSY010000092.1:0-17869 GCA_042584165.1 Bacteroidota bacterium
GAATATGCTATTGTCGATATTGAAACCACTGGTAACTATTCAGGGCGCCACCGGATTACGGAAATTGCGATTTTTATTCATGATGGTAAAAAAATCATAGAGGAATTCCAGACTTTGATTAATCCCGAATGCAGTATCCCACCTTACATCACTACTATGACAGGCATCCACAATGAGATGGTAGAAGATGCTCCCAAATTCTATGAAGTAGCTAAAACCATCTATAAAATGTTGGAAAACAGGATTTTTGTCGCACATAATGTGGGATTCGATTACAGTTTCATCAGGCAGGAATTCAAGTCACTGGGCGGAAATTTTCAAGCAAAAAAATTGTGTACGGTTCGAATGGGACGAAAGATCATACCAGGACTCCCTTCCTATAGCCTGGGTAATCTATGCAAACACCTTGGTATAGTGATCAATGACCGGCATAGGGCTGCCGGGGATGCCGAGGCAACAGTCAAGGTATTGGAATATTATTTCTCAAAAGATGATAATGGCCAGATAGATAAGGCACTAAAACGAAATTCTGGTGAATATAACCTGCCTCCTAATCTGCCCAAAGAACAATTCGTCAATCTACCGGAAGATACTGGGGTTTATTACTTTATTGATCAGAAAGGACAGGTAATATATGTAGGAAAAGCCAAAAACATCAAAAATAGAATTAAGGGACACTTTTCACCTGGTTCGGAAACTTCTCACAAACAGAATTTGATCCGTGCGATCCATGGGATCAGTTATGAGCTTTGCGGGAACGAACTGGTTGCTTTGCTATATGAAACTCATGAAATCCAACGTTTGTGGCCAACCTTCAACCGGGCACAAAAACGGATTTCCTGGAACTATGGTATTTACTCTTACGATGATCGCAACGGATATATTCGTCTCCAGATAGGGAGAACAAATAAAGCAGGCAAACCACTGGCATCTTTCAAAACATTAGCATCAGCTCGTTCATTTGTAAAGAAAAAAACGGAGGAATTTGAATTATGTCCCAAGCTAACCGGTTTACAACAATCACCAGGTTCCTGTTTTGATTATCAGATAAAGAAATGCAATGGGGCCTGTACTGGAAAAGAAACCTCACGTAAATACAATTCAAAGGTTAAGAAGGCACTCCGATCATTTGTACGGGATAACTTCTCTGTAGCTATTATTGGTGCAGGTAGATCGTTCGATGAATCATCTGTGGTTTGGGTTGAAGATGGGAAATACAAGGGATTTGGCTATTTTGACAATACTAATGGGTACAGTAATATTTATGATTTGAGAGATTATATTAAATCTTATCCGGATAATCAGGATATACAAAAATTTATTCACTTTTATTTACGTACCAATAAGAACTATCAGCTGATTCCTATAAGCGAGCAACCTGAGATCAGGCTATAAAATATACTAATCATCAAGGTTTAAAATATGAACCCCTTTTCTCTGTGCTGGAAGATAGTTCAATGACCATACCCAAAATTTGAACTAAAAAATATGAAAAATTCATAAAACCCTCCTGAATTTTGAACCAGGAACTGCATGATTCTTGGCGTAGTTATTTAGTAATCACACCCAGCTCGGCAATTCCCAATGTTTTCCTGTTGTCCACTTCGGATAATGCCCGAAACTTAATAAAACGACCTTTTGATGCCTGAAATGTTTTTTCCTGCCAGACAGGATTGTTTTTAATATTTGAGAATTCTCCTTTCAAAACAGGGGCACCCCATTGTTTCATATCATCACTGATATAAAACTCATAGTCGAAAACAATTCCCCTGGACCAGCGGGCCTGATCAGGCAGGTAGCGGAAACCAACCATCTCCATAGGTTCTCCCAAATCAACTATCAGATCAATGGGAAAATCTTTGGCATCCATATATAAGGTGGATCCAGGATTATTATCAATGGCCCGTATCAACTGAGGACCTTCTCCATTTACTATTTTCCATTTTGTTTTACTGATATCCATATCAGCAACAGCTACGGCACTTTTCTTCCCTGATGATACATCCAGGGCAATGGCTTTTATAGTTCCTTTCCCCAACATTGGAAATTCGAATTCATATTTTTCGGATTCCGCTGAGGGTACTGATCCATCAGAAGTATATCGTATCTCCAAAGATTTATCATATACACTAAGTGATACATTCCCATCTTTATCCCTGCTGATTTCAGGTTTGATGAATACTTTTGGCGCATTATACAATCCAATCCTGGAAATAACCGGGCAGGCTTTAGCTTTTGTTATACTAAATCGTACTTGTGAGGCCTGAACCGGATCAAATCGTAGAATCCGCTTGTATCCTATTGTTGTTTCCTCGGCAATCTTCTGCCACTCATCATCTACTAAAACTTCCAGTGTGAATTCCTGAACCCGCTGTCCCAACTGTATATATTCCTGAGCGAGGAAGCGATTTATCTCCGTTGGTTCACCCAAATCAATAGTTAGCGAGGCTTCAGTAACATCATCAATAGTAGCCCAATACGTTTCCTTATTTCCATCCAATACATTATCAGCTGAATAGCCTCTCCCACGGTCATTTGTTGCAGTGATTTTACTGCTATTGGAAAGATCCCTCGCAAAATCAGCTGTGATCGATTGTGCAAGCGCTGACACTGCTTTTTCATCATTTTCATGAATGATACCTCGATTATCAACCGGAAAGTTCAAGAGCAGGTTTCCATTCCTGCCGATAGAATGATAATATATATTCAGCAATTTTGATAGATCTTTCACCTTATGATCTTCACTTGGGTGATAATACCAACCAGGACGGATGGAAACATCTACCTCTGCAGGCACCCAGTGGGTACCATCCTCATGACCGGTTCGTAGCTGTTTATAGTGTGGTACACCTGGCCAGAATTCGTTTTTTCGTAGCGTGCTCCAATTGGTGGCATTTACCCACCCTTCCTCATTACCACACCACCGGATATCGGCAGCATCGCTGAAAATAACAGCATCTGGTTGTAAATCCCTGACAATCTTATAAGTGTTGGGCCAATCATAGTAGTTTTTCCTATCAACTTCTCTATTTTCGTTTGCACCTCCATAATACCCGGTTCCACCATTTGCTCCATCAAACCATACTTCAAATACCTCCCCGTAATTTGTTAGAAGTTCGCGTAACTGATCCCGATAAATTCTTATATATTCCTCAGTTCCGTAATGTGCACTGTTCCTGTCCCAGGGAGAAAGGTAAACCCCGAATTTCAAATCGAACTCTTTACACGCTTCTGATAGTTCCTTCAATAAATCTCCATTCCCTTCTTTCCAGGGAGAATTTTTCACAGAATGTTCGGTAGTTTTTGTTGGCCATAAACAGAATCCATCATGATGCTTGGCAGTAATAATAATACCTTTCATCCCAGAATCTCTGGCGATCCTGGCCCATTGCCGGCAGTCAAGTTCTGTAGGATTGAACAATTCCGGTGATTCACTTCCCATCCCCCACTCCATATCCGTAAACGTGTTCATGTTGAAATGTACGAACATGTAAAATTCAAGCTCCTGCCAGGCTAATTGTTTTTCTGTAGGGACAGGTCCGACAGGTGCTGGTTCCGGGGCTTTCTGACAGGATATGGTTATAGCCAGGAACAGGAATGGAATAATGCTCTTTTTATAAAATGGTTTATTCATGATGTAAACAGTGGTTTTTGATAAATTTAAATGATTTTTTAAACGAGGCTAAATGAAAGTATCACTATATTTTATTTTTTTCCTGATTGTTACAGAAGTTTTCTCGCAAGAAAAAACCGATAGCACAAAACCTCCACTTAGATTTTCCGGAGAGGTAACCCTGAATTCTAACGGAATTGCACCGATACCAGCTTTTGCTTTTGGTAAACCTACCATAATGGGAAGTTTTAAACTAGAAAAAAAAAGGTTCAGTTATAATCCACAACTTTCATATGGCCTGAATTTTAAGCCTTGGATTATCGATAACTGGTTCCATTACAAGCTGGTGGAAAAACCTAAATTCGAATTGAAAACAGGGATTGATAAGTATATTTTTTAGCGAATATAAAACTGCAAACGAGGTGATTTTGCAAGGTCAAAGATATTTAGCCTTTGAATTAGCAGGAAAGTACAACCTAAATCAAAAAAGCTCTATAAGCCTGATGTTCTGGAGTGATAACGGCATCGATACAGGTTCAATATCCGGCTATTATTTCAACCTTGCAATCGACCAATCCGATATACGTATTGGTAAATACATAGTATTGGAAGCTAACTTACAGACTTTCTTTATTGATTACACCGATGAAAATGATGGTTTTTTTATATCACCAAAAGTCTTGTTCCGAGTAAGGGATAAACCTTTCTCCATCTTCTACCAGGGGATACATCCCTTGGTAAGTAACATCTCCCCCTATCCAGACTTTCAGTGGAATATTGGGTTGGGTTTCAATTTTTATTTTCATCAACAAGTCAATTTTTCTCTCTGTAATACCTGAAATAATCTACAATCATATATTGTGGGATAGGCATTTTGGGATTTACCGGAACATCATGATGCATCTGCTGGTCAATGACAACATACTGTGGTTGCATGACCATTGAAGAATGACCTGATTCGGAATAAAATGGAACATCATCAAAGTAAAAAGTGATCCTGTCAGGTTGCCATTCCATGGCATATTTATGAAAATCCTTAAACAATGGTTCGTGATGGGTATACCATCCTTCTCCGATCTTAACGTGATCTCTTTCACAGTCAGGATCTTCATCATGAAAACCGCATACATTGGTACTGGCATCGGCATATTGAGTTCCCGATGGTTCCAGGATATCGATCTCATCATGAATGATCCGGCATCTGTTTTCATCAACTTCCACAAAGTAGGTCCAGAATGCAGGCCAGAAGCCCTTGCCATCAGGTTTGTCTTCGTCATAAAATCCCGGGAGTTTTGCACTGATTTCGTAATACCCATAGGTGTAGTTGTCCTTTCTGGATTGAATGCCCCCTGACCAGAAAGGAGCAGGACAGTTCCGGCAGGCAGAATCATATTCTTCTTTCTTATCTACCTTCAAATGCAGATACCCTGAATCGAGAATAACCTGCTCATCACGAAAACAAAATCCCCATCCCCAGGGATACTGATCCTTTCCTAAAACATCCCATAATTCCGTATTTACCACATCGCCATTATACTCATCACTTTTTGTTTTAATAACTTCCCAATTAACCGGGTTGAAGGAGGCTTCCTGGCCTATTGATTCAAACCAAACTATAAAAATAAAAATGGCAATAGTTAGTCCCCTCAATGCATTTCGATACCATTTTATAAAAACCATGTTACTCCACCACAATCTCATCAACTAAAATACTGGCTGGTCGGCCCGAACCGGGATGCCATTCCGGTGTATTGCCAAAAGTATGGGCTTTAACCTTTATGTACCTTGCAGGCTGAGGTTCAAAATCAGCAATGAAATCCCGATGTATGCCGCCGTACTGGGTAATAGGTAAGATATTATCAATGTCACCAACCGGGCTGAAATTCACCCCGTCTTCTGAAAGGAAATACTCAACCTTCACAGGAAACAACCTGAGCCAGGCAGCAAATTGGTAATAGGCTGATTCGATTCTTCTTACTTGCTGAATTTCTTCCAGATCAATTATAACCTCCAGGTCATTCCCCGCGCAACTAAACCAGTTATATCCATAATCTGAACACCCCCGCTTTCCATCTGTAAGCATCACTCCTGTTTTATCCCGGATTTCAGATGTATCAGGACTAATGAAACTCACATTTTTCCCATACGCCAAATGTTCTTTCATCCCAAGCGAAAACAGGCGATAAGTTGATGACCTGTATTCTTCGGGAGGTGTACACCATTCCTTTACACGGGTTACGCCTTCACGAATAAGCAGATCTGTAAATGGATCGAGCATTGACCGGATTTCTGACTTTACTTCCCAATTCCCATTAATATTTTGGAAGACTCCACGCTCGCCAGTATACTCGTATTTGGCCTGTTCCAAAACTGCATAACTAACAGGCAATCGAGCGACACGTATCCTTTCAAGTAATTCCGCAGAATCTTTAGCCAACAATTCAGCCTCATCAAACAAGGCTTCATAACTGTCTAACAACTCAGGGGTAAGGTAACTTGTCGAAGCCTGAACCGGGCTCCCGAAAATACGTAATGGTTCCCCGGATTCTAGCATGGCTGATGTCATATCATCAATATATTGCCGGATAGGTTGCCAGGCGTTTCCATAATAACCTTTCAGGAAATCATTCATCAAAGCCTCAACATCCAGGTCCGGATCCCACATCAATTTTGAGATCATATAGGTTCTGAGTTCTGCAAACTCTCCTCCTACTTCCCTATTCCCCTGCTCAAACATAGCTGTTACACCATTCCGGGCAAAAAACTGAAGGTTTGGTTGTAGTACATGTAGATTGGGGAAGGGACTTATCAGGTTAGGAAATTGAATAACATAATCCCAGACAATAATGTCATCTGAAATTTTGCCCCAATCTTCTACGTCGAGCATAAAATCAACACTTGAAGAATCCTGATCAATTGGTTCATCACGTGGCACCTCAATACTGCAAAGCATAATATTTACGTTTTCCCTGGGATGTAGTGTTTTTGGTGCATGGCGTCCGTATTCATAGGCAAGAGTCGAAATTACTTTTTCAGGGAACTGATCTGCTACCTTATTTACAAACTCAATGATAGTACCTGAAGGGGATCCTTCACGTTCATCTATAGCACGACATTTAGCACATTGGCAGTAATTCCTGTTATCATTCTGACTGACAGACCAGTATAAAGCTTCAGGTTTCCTGGCAATTTCCTTCCTGAGGTTCTGGATGGTAATTTGCAACACGTCAGGATTTGTCAGACATAATTGGGTAGGGAGACGTTCCCCATTCACTTCTGAGTAGTATTCAGGGTGTTCCTTAAAATACACATCAGGTGGGACAAGTCTGTGAAAGGTATGAACCCACAAACCCCAATCCGGTCGCCTGCCATTTCCATCATGACTGAGTTTATGCCAGTCAACGTACTCAGCATCCCATGAAACCTTATACGATAAAGTCCGGTATTCAATAACAGGGACTTGCAGATCATTGATCTCACCCAACTCTATCCGTTCCTGTTCCGGAATGACTTTTACCCTGGGGCTATACATCCTGCACCCAAGATATTTTTCCAGAAATGTATAGACGCCATTGAGTGTCCCTTTTTTATTTCCACCGGCAATGACAAGCCGTTTGTTATCAGTTTTGATCAGAAATCCATCCTGTTTCAGATCGTTAAGATTAATTCCAAGCCGTAAATCATCCAATCGTTCATTTTGCCCCAACACAATTTCATAGTCGCTCTTTGATTTATTTGCAGCAATAATCGGAAGGGCTGTTCCAGATATTTGAAGCAGGTAATCCTGTAATACCTTTGATGCCTTTACTTCATACTCTGTTGGGGCAGATGGAATAACAATCCTGTAGGGGCTGATTTTATCTTCCTTTGTCAGGATAATATTCTCAGATACGGTCACCTCCTCCTTTCGCTTTCTCCTTTTTTTCTTCTTTTGTGCAAGTAACGGCGTCCCGGGTACCAGAAAGCTTACAACAATTAAGAAAATAACAAAACGGGTGAATCGAACAGAAGAGTTATTTTTCTTTTCCATCATGTGAAAATTAAAGGTTTACAGTGCATATAGATTTTGAAAAAGTAGCAAAAATTGTGTTTGTTAAAAAACTGCTGTGATATGACATCTAATTTAATATGTTTTTTCTTAAATTGAGTTACCTTGTTTTTTTTAACTAAACTACCTGCTACAAAAATGAAAAAGATTACTCCCCTTACGCTTTCCATTCTCCTCTTTTCATTTTCTCAAATTTACAGCCAGGGAAAGTGGACAACCTATGGAGAAGAGCTCAACGCAGGATCGTTGAGTAGTGGGAATCTGACCACCAGCATGATAGAAGATAAAAATGGGAATCTTGTAGTTGCTTGTTACAAAGGGACATTTCTAAAATACGATGGTAAGGAATGGTCGGTATTTTACAAGAATCTCAGATCAAAGGAAGTAGCTGTATGGGATCTTCCTGCCATGGATGAAAAAACCGGTTATATCTGGTATGTTTCAAATAGTGGCGTAGCTCTTTGGGATGGCAATGAATCCTACTCGATGAGTGGAGTAGTTGATCTGGGTAATAGAATGATTTACACTGACACCTATGATCATTACGTGACTTTTTCCCATAATCAAAAGACCAAATTACCTGATGATCCCAGAGGCAAAGAACTGATTCCACCTACCCATTTATATAGTGTTCTTGTCGATAGTAAAGGTCAGGTATTGTTAGGTAATCTTGCAGGCCGTCTTTTTATTCGTATGGCAGATGGGTTATCCTGGACTGAAGCAAGTGACGTTGTTGATGCTGATATTGAAAAAATGGTTAAGAGAGATCATAAAAGGATTAATAAACTCTTTGAAGATAAGGATAACAATATCTGGGTAGTTACGAGCAGTGGTGTTGGGAAATTCGATCCTGAACTGAATTTCTCCTTTGAGAAACCGCTGGAATTTGCTAATTCAATATTCCAGGATAGTAAGGGGAATATCTGGGTAGGATCTGTTGATGGAGTTACCAGATTTGATGGAAGCAGGTGGAAAACATGGGGTAAAGATGATGGTATTGAGGATGTTCGATTACCAGACAGGTTCCTGGAGGATAAGGAGGGTAATATCTGGTTCTGCTCTAAAACAATTCTGGCGACAAGAAAAGGAGGTGGTCTATATCAATTCGATGGATCTAAATGGGTAAGTCACCAAGTAGATAAGAAAAACTTCGTCGCGGATATATTGATTGACAGGAATGGCACATTATGGTGTGCTACTATTGGTGGTGCCTATCAGTATCATAGTGGTCAATGGAAATTGATCAGGGAACTCGAAGGATTTGCAAAATTTTATCACCAGATGTACGAGACAAGTAATGGCGATATCTGGTTTGGTACATCCACGATCAAAGGATATATAGAACGTTATACTCCATGATAAAAAACTGATAATTGCTTAGGAATTTTATTTTCGAGTGACCAATATTATATTTTACTAATCATTTTATTTTTTAATCGATTTTTTAAACTAGAACAACAACTATGAGTGGATTTTTTGGGAGTATCTTGAAAAGCGATTGTGTATCTGATGTATATTATGGGACTGATTACCATTCTCATCTGGGCACAAAACGAGCTGGTCTGGCATTTTTCTCTGAGGATAAAGGATTTCAGAGAGCTATTCATAGTCTGGAAGATGGTTATTTCAGAAACAAATTCGAAAATGATCTAAAGGGATTTTATGGCAATAGTGGAATCGGTGTAATAAGCGATCACGAAGCCCAGCCAATACAGGTTACTTCGCACCTTGGCCGTTTTGCTGTAGCTACAGTAAGTAAAATTGTTAATATCGATGATCTGGAGGCAAGTTACATGGATCAACACCGTACATTCTCCGAAACCAGCCAGGGATCTGTAAATCCAACCGAATTAGTGGCCATGCTCATTGCCGATTGCAAAGATTTTGTATCAGGCATTGAAAATGTTTACGACAAAGTTATCGGTTCATGTTCAATATTAGTCCTTGCTGAAGACTGTATTATTGCTGCACGTGACAAATTAGGGAGAACCCCTATCATTATTGGTAAAAAGAATACTGGACATGCTGTATCATTTGAAACATGTGCATTCCCGAATCTAGGTTATGAAACCGAGTATTATATGGGTCCTGGCGAAATCATGAAGGTTACTGCTGAAGGTTACGAACAACTAAGAAAGCCTAATGAAAAGATGCAGATCTGTGCCTTCTTATGGGTATATTTTGGTTATCCACCAGCCTTTTATGAGGGTATCAATGTAGATGAATGTCGTTATCGATGCGGAGCTGCATTGGCGAAAAATGATAAAACCAAAGTTGATTTTGTAGCGGGCATACCAGACTCCGGAGTTGGGCATGCTATGGGTTATAGCAATGAGAGAGGAATACCATTAAAACGACCATACTCGAAGTATACACCCACATGGCCCCGTAGTTTCATGCCACAAAAACAGGAAACCCGCGATCTAGTGGCTAAAATGAAATTGCTACCGAATCACTCCATAATAAAAGATAAACGTGGTGTATTCCTGGATGATTCTATTGTCAGAGGAACCCAGTTAAAAGACAATGTACGTGACCTTCATGAGGCAGGGATCAATGAAGTGCATATGCGGATAGCCTGCCCCCCCCTGACATATCCATGTGAATATCTGAATTTCAGCCGGTCCAGGTCTCATATGGATCTTGCAACAAGAACGGCTGTTAAACAATTGGAAGGATGTGATAATTTTGATATGGAAGAGTATTCTGATACAAACAATGGCAAATATGATGAGATGGTAGAACAGATCAGAAAAAATCTGGATATGACTTCTTTAAAATATCAAAAATTAAATGATCTGGTTGAAGCCATAGGTCTGCCCAAGGAAAAATTATGTACACATTGCTGGGACGGCTCCAGTTATTACTGATAACTAGTTTTTCGTCTTTTTCTTGATTATATATTTATGGTTGAGGAGTTGATTAACACCTGTATTCTGAGCCATGCCAAAATAATCTCTCCAGGCAAGAAAAAAAACAGCCTCAGGGAAATCATTCTGCAACCAGTCACCCATAATACTATAATCAAATAATTCCCGCTCATCCGGATTCGACAAACCTCCTCCACTGTAACATCCATATTCGGTAAAACCAAATGGTTTGCCCAGGGCTATCAGTTCCTCGTACCCTTTTCTTGCTCGTGATGGCAGATCCTGAGTATACGCATCCAATCCCACAATATCCACATACGCATCTCCGGGATAGTAAAGCAGATAATCAGGTTGTCCGGCGTCCGGTGAATAACACCATAACATATTTTTCAATCCCTTCTCTTCGACCAGATAGTTATAGGTCATTATCCACAACTCCTTGAAATATTTCTTTCTTTTTCCCCACCAGAACCACCGTCCGTTCATTTCATGAAAAGGTCTGAACATGATATTTACATTGGCATCGGCAAGTTCCTCTAACCCAACAGACACCTTATCCAATTCTCCATAAAAGATTTTCCGGACCCTGCTGTTTTCTACAAATAATGAATCAAAATCCATGTCATTATCCCAGGCGGCACCGGAAGTTTGAGGATTATTAAAGTGCACTGACAGGTTAACAATATCTTTCTCTCCTAAGTAGTTGATCAATACACTATTGGTTAATTCATAGGCACATTCAGCTCCTGGAACAGAATCCTTGAAATTTCCATAATAATCTGCCCCCAGCATGCTTAACCATTGTCCGGAAGAATCATGTAATATCTTTATTTCTTCAAGTGAAGCATTATAATTCCAACGGATAAACTGCCCGGCCAGTGCTCCTTTACCCTTTAATGAGTCAAGATAATTCAGGTATTTCTCTTTACTACTGATTTTTTCACCTGATTCAGATGAGTTTTTTTGTAAACATGAATTAAACCCTGCATAGAGGAAAAGGATTAAAATCCAAAAAATATAAGTTTTCATGATGAATGGTTTTATCAGGGATAAAAGTACTTATTTAATAATAAAACTCTGATGATTCCAATTTACATGAAGCAGAAAATGAGCATCCGCTAATTATTGAAGATTACAATTAGTGTGAAAGATTATTTGAAATCCTTTTTGCTTTGAATCATGAGAGCACAAATACCACTTTCGTTTTGTGCCTTTTTTCCCTAAATTAGCCCTCCCCTATATATCATTTTTTACGTGGGTGCTTATTTCAATTTTTAATAATACTTTCATGGCAGTACGATTCCTGATTCTATTTATCATTTTAGTTTCTTATTCATGTAACCCGAAGAATAGTCCGGTAGCTGAAGAACAATCAGGTAATTATGAAAAGTTAGCTTCCCTGGAGTTACCCCAAAGACCTAATATCCTGTGGATAACTTATGAGGATCAGATGTCAACATTAGGATGTTTTGGAGATCCGATTGCCTTAACACCTAATATTGATAAACTGGCAGATGAAGGTGTGCGATTTACTAATGTATATTCCTGTGCAGGTGTATGCGCTCCGAGCAGGTCAGGTTTGATCACCGGAATGTATCCTACAAGTATCGGAACACACCATATGCGTACACTTGGCAATCCGGAATATCAACCGGTTCCCAAATATTCTGCTGTAATACCTGAATTTGTTAAATGTTATTCAGAATACCTTCGGATGGGAGGATATTATTGCTCAAATAACAGCAAGGAGGATTACCAGTTTATTGCTCCTGTAACAGCCTGGGATGAAAGCAGCCGGAAAGCTCACTGGAAAAACCGGCCGAAAAACAAACCGTTTTTTGCCATATTTAATTTCACTGTTTGTCATGAATCAGGTATGTGGAGAAATAAAGAACATCCACTTCGGGTAAACCCCGATGACGTTGAAGTCCCTCCCTACTACCCTGATAATGAAATCGTTAGAAATGAGATTGCCAGAAATTATTCCAATGTATGGGAGATGGATTCCCTGGCAGGTATTGTTGTTAAAGAATTGGAGGAAGAAGGATTACTGGAAAGCACCATTATATTTGTCTACAGTGACCATGGCGGTCCATTACCCAGACAGAAAAGGGAGATCTATGATACGGGAATGAAAGTACCCATGGTTATACGATTCCCTGATCAGCAGATGGCAGGTGAGGTCGTGGATGAATTAATCAGCTTCATTGACTTTGCTCCAACCCTGTTATCACTTACCCACCTTAACATCCCCAATCACCTCCAGGGACAGGCTTTTCTTGGTGTGAAACAGGCTTCCCCTCGAAAATATGTTTATGCCGCCCGGGACCGCCTGGATGATGAATATGATATGGTTAGAGCCGTCAGGGATAAACAGTTCAAATACTTTAAAAATTACCAGCCGGAAAAACCCTATATCATGGATATAGAATACCGAATGCAGATGACTCTCATGCAGGAGTTATTGAGAGCATTTGAAGCGGATGAATTGAATAGGAATCAGTTATTGTGGTTCAGCCAGAAAAAACCAATAGAAGAATTATATGATCTTGAAAATGACCCGCATGAACTTCACAACCTGATAGATGAACCTTCGTATAGGGAAAAGCTTGAAGAACTGAGGCAAGCCCACATTGACTGGCAGAAAAATTATGGTGACTTGGGTTTTATTCCTGAAGAAGAAATGCTCAGGGAGATGTGGAAAGGCAAGGATTATGCCCCATCTACAGAATATCCTGTTCTTAATAGAAATGAAGGAACGCTATCAATTTCCTGTACCACTAATGGCGCTTCCATCGGTTTTAAGATTATCAGGGAAGGGACGGAACCAGCCAGTTGGGATGTTTACACAGAACCCATCGAAGTTAACCCCGGTGATATAGTAAAGGTCATTGCGCACAGAATTGGCTATGAACCTAGCCAGATCATCGAATTAAAAATATAAGAAAATGTAAACTTTAAGTTTGATACCATGTATAGAAAAAAAATCACACGCCGCGATTTTATTGGTAGTGCAGGTTCGATCGCTGCAGGAATAGGTATAGGATCACAAGCATTTGGTGCCAATTATTTAAAAAATACCGGTTCAAAAAATGACAAGATCCGTATGGGGTTTATAGGAGTTGGAAACCGGGGAACTCAATTGCTTGACAGGTTCAGAGCTAATGAGGATGTTGAAGTGACAGCACTTTGTGATACCTATAAGCCATATTTGACAAGGGATTATTCAGCTGTTCATCTAAAATATAAAGAATTGGGTGGACGTATTCCGGAAATGGGTGAGAATTTTGGTAAAAAGGTCAAACAGTATAATGATTTCAGAAAACTGCTGGAAGATAAAAATGTAGATGCAGTTTGTATCGCAACACCGGACCACTGGCATGCCATACAGATGATCCAGGCGGTTGATGCCGGAAAAGATGTATACGTTGAAAAACCATTGACCATTACCTTGCTAGAAGGCCGAAAGATGGTTGAAGCACAAAAAAGAACTGGCCAGGTTGTAGGTGTTGGTTTGAACCGTCGCGGGTCATCAGTTTATCAAAAGCTGGTACCGGAGATCCGTGGAGAGAAAATAGGCAAAGTCACCGTGGCAAGAGCAATGCGCGTGAGCAACATGGCCCCAGATGGAATCGGCAAATTCAAATCTGAAGAACCACCTTCCGATTTTAACTGGGATATGTGGCTTGGTCCACGACCTTATCGACCTTATCAATTTAACATCTGCCCCTATAAGTTTCGTTGGTTAAGCGAATTTTCAACGCAAATGGGTAATTGGGGAGTTCATTATATGGATACGATCCGATGGCTCGTAGGGGAGCAGGCACCAAAGGCTATCAGTGCAGTTGGCGGGAAATATGTCCTCGATCATGATGGAGATATCCCTGATACGATGGAAGTGGTGTTTGAATTTGCATCCGGTATGATGATTACTTTCAGTATTCACGAAGCATGTGGTGGGGTGAGTATCGCCAATGGAGAAATAGAGTTGAAAGGTACAAAAGGGAATATCAGCATTAGTCAGAACGGATATGATATAGTGCCTTCAAGACCGGGACAATTCCAGACATGGGAGAAACAGATAGAAGAGGAAACTTTCGATATAAAATCAGATAAGCAATTTGGTGATCTGGATATTAGTGAAGACTCTACTGCTAATCTTATTCGTAATTTCCTTGACTGCTTGAAATCACGCGAAGAGCCATGGTGTCCACTTGAAGAAGGACATCGTTCCACAAGTTTCGCACACCTGGCAAATATTGCGCTGGCAACTAAATCACGAATTGAGTGGGATCCGGTTAAAGAAAAGATCTTGAATAATGATAAAGCCAATGAGTTATTACATTATGAATACAGAAAACCCTGGTCCCTGTAATTGATGAGGAACTAATATAGAACCCTGAACAGGCTTAATTTTGGGTAAACAGAACAAAGAACAAAATACAGGAAAGATTGTAACAAAATTAAATATGGAAAACAGACGTGAATTTCTTCAAAAGCTGGCTGCAGTTGGAATAGCAGTCCCAGCATCAACAATATCCATGGCTGAAGCCAGGGAATCTAAAATAAAAAATACTTCAGCCGCTAAAATTGGGCCGGTTTGTGTTTTTTCCAAACATCTTCAATTTCTCGATTATGAAGAGATGGCTGAAGCATCCGTTGAGGTGGGATTTGGTGGTGTAGAAATGACGGTACGTCCTGGGGGTCATGTTGTCCCTGAGCGTGTTGAAGAAGATCTTCCTGAAATGGTTAAGGCAATTAAAGATGCAGGTCTTGTTGCACCCATGATGGTAACCGGAATTGATTCAGCTATGTTTACAAATGCTGAGATAACACTGAAACTGGCGGCGGAGTTGGGTGTTAAATACTACAGGTTGGGATATATGAGGCATGATTGGGAACAACCGATCGAAAAAAACCTGAAGGAAATGCTTTTTAAGATGAAAGGATTGAATGTCTATAATAAAAAATATGACATCCAGGGATCCTATCAGAATCATGATGGAACCAACCTAGGTGGTCCAATATGGGACCTATGGTATCTGTTGATGCAACTTGATTCAGAGATGATGGGTTGCCAGTACGATATCAGGCATAACATCGTTGAAGGAGCGCATAGCTGGCCGGTAACCCTGCGCCTGATCTCGCCATATATAAATACACTCGTAGCAAAAGACCATTACTGGGCAAAGATTAAGGGGAAATGGCGAATCATTAACTGCCCGCTTGGTGAAGGAATGGTTGACTTTGATGCGTATTTTAAACTGGTGAGGGAATTGGGTGTCGGAGGACCAATAACCATGCATTTTGAATACCCAATGACCAGCAAGCCGGAAAAGGAGATGAAGAAAGCCGATATAAGAAAACAGGTCCTGCCCAAAATGAAAAAAGATCTGGATTTCTTAAATGGTATGTTGACAAAATATGACTTAAAATAAAATCGTATTTTCTCCGTGGCCCTTTGTGCCACCTCTGTGTAACTCAGCGCAACAACTACAGGAATTGATAATAAAAACAGAATATCATGTTATCACGAAGAGATTTTGTAAAAACAGTACCAGCCTTGTCATTATTGACATTGGCCTCCACGAATGGCATTGGATGCACTTCTGAACGGAAATTGAAATCCATTACCATTGATCGTGTTGGTTCCAATTTTGAACGCGAACCCCTGATCCGCCCTTTTGGATTCAAAGGTGGCTACATGTCAGAGATCTGGCAAACTATGGCCATGATGGCCAGCTCAAACGGGACACAAAAAGTTGGACTTTGTACTCAAAGTGTCCTGTGGTCAGATGCTGGAGTATTTTCAAATTACTCTGAGAGTGGTGGAAATGCACTTATGTATGCTATGTCGGAATATGCATTGTCACTGGTCAAAGGCAAAACATTCACAAGCCCTGTTGAATTGCTGGAGGAGATTGTGGATGAGGTTTATGAATATGGCAAATACGTCACCAACAAACCAGACCTGAGAAAAACTTTTGCACTGAATGCACTCGTGGGAGTGGATAACGCTGCATGGTTGGTCTATGCCACAGAAAACAACATCGGTTCATTTGATGAAATGATCCCTAAAACATACAAACCAGCACTTTCTCACCACCATAAGAAAGTGGCAAGTATTCCGTTGATGGCCTATACAATTCCAATCAATGAAATAAAAGAAGCCGCTGACCAGGGTTACTTTTTCATGAAAATCAAGATAGGTCAACCCGGAACTCAGCGTGAAATGCTGGAGAAAGACAAGCAACGATTGAGTGAGATCCATAAAGCTATCGGACATTACGAAACGCCCTATACTAAAAATGGGAAACTTCCATACTATTTTGATGCAAACGGACGCTATGAAGAAAAGGAATCTCTATTGAAATTACTTGATCATGCTGATAAAATTGGTTCCCTGGATCAGATTGCTGTGATTGAAGAACCCTTCCCTGAGGAAAAAGAGATTGAAGTTGGAGATATCGGTATTCGTATTGCCGCTGATGAAAGCGCTCACACTGATGAGGACGCGTTGAAACGGATCCAGATGGGGTATAAAGCTATAGCCCTGAAAGCTATCGCAAAAACCCTGAGTATGACCATGAGAATTGCCAAAGCAGCTCATGATAATCAGATACCATGCTTCTGTGCAGACCTAACTGTTAATCCGATACTGGTAGAATGGAATAAAATTGTAGCAGCACGTCTCGCTCCATTCCCCGGACTTGGATTGGGACTGCTTGAAACCAATGGACATCAAAACTATAGCAACTGGGATAAAATGGTCAGTTATCATCCATACCCGGATGCCTCATGGAGAAAAACAACAAAAGGTGTGTTTGAATTGAATGAAGATTATTACCAGAAGGATGGTGGAATATATGATCCTTCCACACATTACGAGGAAATGTTTAATTACTGATACTTTTTGTCTACCAGATGAAAAATCCGATGCCAATTGTGCCTAAAAGAAGATATACTTATAACAGGCAGTAACGGCCAACTGGGAAGTGAAATAATGAAATTGTCATCCAATTATGATTACGATTTCATTTTCACCGATGTTGAAGAACTTGATCTTACCAACTCAAGTTATGTCGATGCTTTCTTTTATAATGAACAAATTGATATCTGCATAAACTGTGCGGCTTATACTGCAGTAGATATGGCTGAATCTGAGCCTGACATTGCCAGGAAAATAAATGCTGATGCAGTAAAAAACCTGGCTCTGGCATGTGCTGAAAATGAGACTGCGCTAATTCATATTTCAACTGATTTTGTATTTGACGGACATTCTCATTCCCCGTATACAGAAGAGGACGTTACCAACCCTGTCAGCATTTATGGCCAAAC
>JBHOSY010000093.1:0-17860 GCA_042584165.1 Bacteroidota bacterium
TACAGACTTTTATGTCCTGTCCCTCAATATGTTAGAATATCCAAGGAATCCCTATGATATGGTTCATACAACGTACAAAGGATCAAATATCCGGTCCAGGATAATGAATATTTGACCTTAATTTCGCTTTTGAACTGATGAATTGTAAGCGTGTAGCCCTTCAGCAAAAAGTGGACTGATAGATATTTAATATATTTCCCAATTCTTAAATTAATTCCCCAACATCGGTCCTAATTCAATTTCTCCCCAATTGTACGGAGGTTTATCTTTCTTTGGGGAGGCAGCCCAGGGGCCTGCACTATTAATCCAACGCAAACTATTCGAAGATTTTACGCTTCCTCCACTGGAATTAATCCCCGGAGGAAAGTGTTCTCCTTCATCACGGTCGTTGAAGCCTGCGGCAAGAGCAAACCGTGTATTGGCATCCGGTTCTTCAACCAGGGCTTCGTTAATTTGACTCCAGGGGATAAACCATTCCTGTGCCCTGAAAAAATAGTCGGTTTTGATATTTTCGATTTGAATCCCTTTATGTTTTTCCAGATCCTCGAAAGTCCAAAAAGCAGCGTGCATATCCCATGGATCAGGAGTTGATACTTTTAATCCTTCAGGTTGTTCGATTTCATTTCCGAAAGCAGCCTGATACTGCATGGTAGTTTTTGTAAAGGAAAAGTGTGGGGATACAAACAATTTCCTGCCTTCAGCACTGCATATCTCCTTTACGGATCGACTGTCAATCATAAAATCAACAGCATCAAAATGATTATAGAACTGCTCTTTTTCAGTACCATTGAACTTGTTTGGCCAGGCAGTATCTGAATCATCATTTACCTCAAACAATAAGTATAATCCATCACCACCATATGCTGATTTAACAATCATATTACAGTCATGGGTAAGTACACGTTTAAATTCAGCTCCTCTTTTTGCATCTTTTCTCTGAAGCATGTTGATATAGTCGTGCTTCTCACCTATCATATCCCAGAACTCGGCTATTTTCCCATCTGTGCTGGAAAACTGCGTCTCTAAATCGGCATTCAAACCATATGACACAAGTATACTATCCCGGTTATCCGGTGCATTAGCGTTTATCTCTTTTCCGTCATTCTTAGATCCTCTATTTAATTTTACTCCTCTATACCCGGTTAATTTCCTATCCGTTTTCCAAATCAATTCCGGATCCCTGATAAAAAAGTGCATTGGATCAGAAGTGCGCTCAATACCTTGATTATCTGTGGCAACTGCCAATAAACAATACACCAAATTGTTTTTACTTGTTGAAATTCTGAAATGCGGTTCATTTTTCGATGATACTTCCCCCAGTTTTTCACTTCCATTGAAAATCTCCAGTTTTTCCCAGCCAGGAAATCTTGACATGTCACAGGAGATGTTTATCTCTTCTCCCGGATTAACAACAGGTCCGCCCAAACTATACATCGTTCCCGGATCAGTATTGGTATTAAGTGTTCGATCAAACTCTTTTACACTCAATGAAATGGGATTATGATGTGTAGCCATGCTGCGATAAACATAAGCCATATCTTTGTTCAACACCCAGCCTGCTTTAGTTTTATCATTTTTATAATCCTTGTAAGGTGCGGTATACACCATTCCTTGATCCCAGGTATCAAAATTTACCAGCCAACCATCTTTCCTGTTCAATTTTTTTAGTTTTACAGGTTGCTTTTTAGGATCTTCTTTCTCAGGATAGCGTAATTTTACAGCCTGTTCAACCAGTTTCATATAAACATCAAAGGAATAGCCATCTTCATGTCCTTTTAACTCCACGGCCCAACTCCATAATGCTTCTTTGGGTGAAGCATACTCGAACAATTTTGTATAGGTTTTTAAGCCCCTTGCCCCGGTCAACGCATCAAATTTTCCAATAATAAAAATACCTGGAACTTTTAAAGCGGCATCGACAGGAATTTCAGGATTCAATCCCCCCGATACATTTGAAACAAAACAAATCGCCCTTTCAGGAGCGTAGTTGATAAAACCATAAACTGTGGAGCCGCCATTTGAGCTTCCATATATTACATAGGGAACGTTTGAAAGTTCAGGATGATGACCCAGTTTAGCAAATTCATCCAGGGCATTAAAGAATACCCCGGCCCCTTTTTCATATACCTGTCTTCCGGGAAAGTTATGGAGTCCGGCTACGGCAAAACCCAAACGGGTAGCATAGGCGCGTACATTTTCATCCCTCGCAAATTGCCGGCTGTCACCTCCACCACCACCATGACCTGATATAAACAGCCCTTTGACTGTTTCTAGATTAGGTGGTATCCATAATTTAATCATTTGTACACAGTTCGAATCTTTAAAATCATAATAGGAGCCATCCCATGATATTTGATCACCATTGTCAAGGGTAATAATATCAGCGGCATTCAATACCGAAGTAGATAAGCATAATGCGCACGAAGCGATAATCAGGTTGATTGTTTTCATTGTTTGCTTATTCATTTTCTTTCAATTTTATGATTGTAATATATGGTATATAGAATTATTTAACTCAACAGTTCATAAATTATAATTACAGTAAGTGTCAGTATTGTTCCAGAGGATTTAGTGTACTTCAATTCTTTTATCTCCTTATGGAGTACGGTCAGAGATATTCTATTTTTTACCTTTTCTCCCCCATCACGTCTCAGCCTTCGACCGGAGGGAGAAGGATTGACGTTGATGATTAATTTACTCCTGAATATATACTCAACTTATCAAAACATCAACATCCTTTGCTTTCCCACAATACTAACCTGGAAAGAGATGTTGATGGTGAAGAACTTGGCATTTATAAAAGATGTTTTAGAGATAACACGCAATCAATCAGACCTATTTCATAAAGTTAATTATATCATTTAATGCAGGAACAGAAGGTTGGGCCCCTAATTTTGTTACTGATAATGCTGCTGCAGCATTTGCGAATATTACCGCGTCTCTAAAGCTTTTCTTTTGTGCCAGTGCAACAGCTAACGCTCCATTGAAGGTGTCTCCGGCAGCTGTAGTATCCACAGCTTCTACCTTGAATCCGGTCACCATATATTGCTCTCCATCATGATCTACGAATGCACCTTTTGAGCCCAAAGTGATGATAATCGTTTCAACACCTTTTTTCTTAAGAACTGCCGAGGCTGCCGAAGCACTTTCCTCATCAATCACCTTCACTCCGGTCAATAATTCTGCTTCTGTTTCATTTGGTGTAATCACGGTCAATGATGCCAGCAGTTCATCAGGTAGCGGTTGTGCCGGTGCAGGATTTAAAATAACGATTTTCCCTTCATTTCTGGCAATTTTAACGGCCTCTGAAATCGTCTCAATTGGTGTTTCAAGCTGGGTTAGCAGGATGTCAGCAGATTTGATGGAGTGCCTTGCATTCCTGATATCCTCAACCGACAACCTGGCATTGGCGCCCGAAGCTACAGCTATGCAATTTTCCCCATCCTCTGATACAAAGATCTGAGCAACACCTGAAGGAGCTTCCGGATCTTTTAAAACAAAATCAACATTGATGTTATCATCAATAAATCCGTTGACAGCGCTTTCCCCAAAAATATCATCACCTACTTTTGCAATAAATGTTACATCCCCTCCTGCCCTTGATGCTGCTACGGCCTGGTTGGCTCCTTTGCCACCTGCTGCTTTAGTAAACTCACCTCCAAGGATCGTTTCACCGGGTTTTGGTAAATGAGGGACTTTTATGATCATATCCGTATTAGAACTTCCTACGACGACTATACCCATTTGTAAATCATTTTTGTTTTAAATTAAAACCATTCCGAGAATATTGATTTCACACATCTTAAACAACCCTCGCCACGATGATCAAGGCAAGTCCAATGATGAAGAAAGCAAACATAATATTCAGTAATCTACCTGTTCCCTTTGGAGCGTCATGGAATTCCTTCCAGATGTAAACGCCCCAGAATGCGGCTACCATGGTCGCCCCCTGACCCAGTCCATAGGAAATTGCGGGTCCGGCAGCTCCGGATGCAATAATACTTAGCGACATCCCCAGGCTCCAGATCATGCCCCCCAGTATCCCGACAAAATGTAATTTTGGATTTCCCCTTTTAAAATAATCCATCGGAGCCACCTTTTCACCGGTAAATGGCTTGTACATGATGATAGTTAAAAAAACGACATTGGATACAAGCAGCCCAATAGAAAAGAGTACAAGTGCCGTATATGGAGTTAGTTTCCCTACTTCAGGATTCACAAAGTCGGTTACCATGGAATCAACAACAAACCGATAAAAGAAGCCCATGGCAATTCCACCTATTATTGAAAGAACCAATCCCTTAATTTTCTTAGACTTATCTTCCGAGTCAGAAGGAAGCTTTCCATAGGCAATGGCATCAAAAACAATGGCAACTGAAACAAAAGCTACCCCAACAAATAACAATACAGGATCTCCTTCCGGTTTTCCAATATAATTCGTAACTACCCCAATTACCAGGGCCAACCCAATACCAACCGGAAAGGCCACCGCCATACCGGCAATATCAATAGCAGCAACTATCAAAATATTAGCAACGTTAAAAACGATACCTCCCAAAATTGCTGACCTGATATTGGAGCTTTCAGCCATGCCAAGGTCTTCCAAAAAACCCCGTCCTTCATTCCCTATACTTCCCAGTGTAAAGGCGAGGATTAGTGTAAGTAACAACACCCCAATAGAATAATCCCAATAAAAAAGTTGAAACCTCCATTCCTTGCTTGCCATTTTTTGGGTATTCGCCCACGAACCCCAACATAACATAGTTACTATACATAATATGACTGCCAGTACGTACGATTCTACTATTACCATTTTTCTAAATTTTTATTATTATAAATTCTTAATCAATCCTGATATTTCAACTCAGTCAACGGGTTACGATCTAAATCAGTTTTGACCAGGGAGGTCTCCTTTCTTCCTGATCTTGACGACAATTTTCTCCATTTCTTCCGGTGTGAATTTAACATCACCATCGATCTTTATTTCATCCCAGCATTGTTCCAGTGGAGAGATTACAGGTATTTGTCCGGGGATCAGCAATTCCTCAAGACCTTCTGAATTCGTTTCTATTTTCCCGCCGGAACGTACTACTGCTTCCCTGGTTAACTTTTCACAAACAGCAATCAGTGAAGGGAAATTATAGGCTGTAAATGCGAAATTGGTTGTATTGTCAATATTGGTTTTATACTTCTCCGGTAAATTCTCCAATCCGAGGGAAGTGGCCAATATTCCGGCCGCATTAGAAGGGTTGCAATCAGAATCCTGTCCGCACCGCATCGAAATAATAATTGTCTGATCCATATCCCCCTTCCCATAAAGAAGCCCCATGACAATATAGGCACCATTGATCTTTGCATCAATATTAAAGTCAGACCCCCTGTCGCTACTACAACTGAACCTTCTGTATTCAGGGTTCAGGTTGTACTTATTTTCGATCAGTTGCCATGTCTTTTGCCAGTTTTCGGGGTTTTCCTTATGCCATTTGGTTACATCACGTACAGCCTCAGCATACTGACTTTCAGCAGGAATGCATGCCAACCCAGCTTCAACGATTTTATTTATATCCCGTTCAAAAAAGGCTTCTGCATACATAGCTCCCACAAACTGCCCACCATATAATCCATCACCATAATTCATCAGGCGACCAAATTTTTCTCCTAAATCTATAACAACCTGGGGCATACCCGGAGCAATCAGGCCAGAATAATCCGCTTCGATCTGGTAATCAATATCATCGGCATGTTCATTGTATTCCGGGTACCCGGAATAGGGAGGGGCAATGCCGTTTTGTAAATTCTCCCTTCCATACCTGTTGGCATGCCATAGCTTGTACTGGCTGTTGGCAAAATCGATCCCTGCCTGCCGTATTGATACATCGAAACCATAATCTTCCAATGTTTTTAAGAAGGTCATTTCAACGTAAATATCATCCTGGTTCTGCTGATTGATCATATGAGATTCCCAGGCAGGTACCTGATCCTCAGGTATTATTTTGGCGCAAAAATCAAATTCAGTTGGAGCTCCCCAACCAACCCCTGCCATCTGGCCCAACCAACCAGCCTTCATTTTACTTTGATACTCCTTTATTGAGAGTCTTCTGACATCTTTTCCCGAGTCACAACCATAAAGGCAGGTAACAAGTACTGTCAGGACGAAAATTATAAAAGTATTCTTCATTTTATTCTTTATTAATTAAAGGTCTGAATCTATGGAAATTCCTGATAATTTATATTTTATTCAATCACTTTTTGCTGAATTGATTTCATATAATAGAAAGGTACACGTTGATCGTTTATTTATCGGTCTTACTTCTTATGAATATTGTGATATATAAATAAATATAGCTTTCTATACAATTGGTCAAACTGGATGATTAGAAAAAAAAATATATGTATCAATATATAGAAAATACTAACAGGTCCAGGTGGGCCCAAATTGAAAAAAGCAGTTACGAAAATGTAACTGCCTTTTTTTTATGTATCCACAATTACATTCTGAATTTTTCAATTTTTAATACACTTCTGATGATACCCGCCAATATAGCGCTCTATATCAGACCATTCATACACTGAATAGACGAAATATTTTCATATATTCAGGTACCAAGTCTAAGTTTAAAATCAAAAAAGGATACAAAATGAAAAAGCCATTTTTTCCTGGAGCTTCTTCGCTCATTCAAATCTCAATAATACTTGTTTTTTGTATTGTTATTACTGGTCCGGTTTTCGCAAATGTCAGAATATGGGCAACCGGATGTACTGAGAAAGTTCAGTACGATAACCGCTCAGAACTTCCACATGACAGGATCTGGGATGAATCGACTAAAACAGTGAAAATTAATGGAGTACGGGGTGAACATGTCCCTTTTCAAATTGTAATTACTGCAGACCGTGTTAATGTTTCCGGGATTACATTAGAAAAATCTGAATTGAAAACCGGAACAGATATCATACCTCCTGGAAATATTCAGCTTTACTATGAACATCTCATCAAAGTATATGCACCGTCAGGCAGTCATGGCGAAAAGGGCTATTGGCCCGATGCCCTCGTGCCGCTAACACGTCCTTTTGATATCCGTTCAGGCGTTCGGGGGCGCCCGCCGGAGTTTAAGCAACAGCCGGTCTGGATTGATATTATTGTACCGGATAGTCAATCACCGGGCATTTACAAAGGTGCAATAACAGTATCCTCAGATGAAGGCAATCTTGGTGAGATCAACATTGAATTAACAGTCTGGGATATTACTATGCCGGCAGAAAGACATTTCCCGACTTTAATCAGGATAGGCCCCCGGGATGTTGCCAGAATGCATGGGCTCGATGAAAGCAGCCCTGAATTCAAGGTCCTTTATACCAAATATTTAGAGCATGCGCTCAATAGCAGGGTAGATCCGAGGTATCTTATGTCATTCGGACTGGAAGGCCGGATTGAGAATGAAAATTATATTCTGGAGTGGATAGATAATGATATCGAAGATTTTTTCGTTGAAAAAGGGCTCACGATGTACCAGATCTCCGCTGCCCCGCCTGGTATTGCATTTGAATCTGGAGAAGAACCTTTTTCGGAATTATACAAACATTATGTCAGCCAGTATATTACCCAGGTTATTGCTCATGCGCGTGAAAAGGGCTGGGATGATAAAATAGGATTTTTATGCCCGGTTGATGAGCCCCGCAACGCTGAGGAATATGAGGCAATCAGAAGATGGGCCAGCATAGTTAAGGATGTTGATCCGAAAGTCAATTTTATGGTTACCGAACAGCCGCTCCCGGAAAACCCCGAGTGGGGTTCTTTTGCAGGATTTGCTAATTACTGGATTGTTCATGGTAATTACCTGGCATATGATAATCACGTCCAGGCAATTGTTGAACGCCAGCAGGCAGGTGATAAGGTGATCTGGTATATAAGCTGTGATCAGGAATACCCACAACCGAATTATTTCATCGACCGCGAAGCAGCTGATTCACGTATGGTTTCATGGATCACATGGCGTTATCAGCTTGGTGGGATCCTGTACTGGACATCCACGTTCTGGCGAGAGGTCAAAGATCCCTGGATAGATCCCATAACCTGGAAACTATCCGGGTGTAATGATCCCTTATCAGGAGAAGGTTCATTAATCTATCCCGGTAATATGGCAGAAAGATATACGGGACAGGAAAACGTATTCGGACCGGTAAGTTCAATTCGCCTGGAACTATTGCGTGAAGGCCTTGAAGAAATTGAACTTTTATACCTCCTTAAAGAATCAGGTGGACAAAAAGCTGCAGATAAAATTGTTGAGTCCATCTGCAAAGGTGTTCGGGATTTTACACGAGATCCCAACGAAATTGATGAAGCCAGAGAAAAGATCATATGGGAGATATTGAAACGAATGAAATAATGGAACCACTCCGTGGTTCATGGTTCTGTTGTTATATTAAAGCTAATATGATGCAACCGCCCCGGGATTGATCCTTGAACCTTAAATCTGTAAACTTATTTTAGGACTAAACAGGGCCAGTTGAAGGTCAACCTGATCCGAATCTCTCGAAGAGGAATCAGAATGTGTTTATCACTAACCTTTAGTTAAGGTGTATTTTCCTTTCTTTGCCTCAAAATAGATCAGGTTCTTATCATCAATAACTGTGTATGTTGAGGAAATGGAATTCTCAGAGCATACAATTTTCCAGGTCCCCTGGGATATATCAGTTATTAAAACCATCCTCGCTTCATCACTGGTGATATTGATTTGAAAAGGCTGATCAATTAAACTGCCATTTTTACTGAAGAAGACCATTCTATTTCCAATTTTGGCACCACATAAATCATCTGTCTCGAGTATTCTGGTTGGTAATGGCCTTTTTGTGCCTCCATCATAATCCATTACCTGTAAAACATTCAGGAAATTATCAGCAGTACTCGCATTCCTGGGAGAAACCTCGATCCTCCAGGCAACACCGTCGAATGAGTTTTTATCCCTTCTTATATGGCTGGGGTAGTTCTTTCCAAAAACTGAATATTCATTATCTTTCCCTCCTATTTTATGGATGGTCAGGTTATCAGAAACAGGAAGCAGGGTGGTGTTTACCAACTGACCATTATATCCTTTTCCTGTTCTTCGTATTGTGGTTATATTTTCAGTGATCTCTGGTTCTTCGACACAATGTAACAACCAGTACTTTTTGAAATCTTTATCTGATGAGTTCACCCTGTCAAATACAATTAAAGCGGCTGGCACCTCCGGATTATCCATATTCAAAAAGACAAATGACCTTTTGAAGCTTTTTACTTTATCGCTATATGCTTCGGCTAATTCACCTTTCAGGTATGTATAGTCCGGCTTCAGCATATCAGGACCAAAGTCATGTGCCAGTACTTCGCCGGTTTTGTAATCATTAGACAGGAACATTTCTAAATTAACTGGCTCTCTTCCATTATTCGGATATTGCTGCCCCCCATCATTAATTACCTCGGTGCTCCACCATAAAAAAATTTCATCCGGATCGAGAATCAGCATGGAATTATGTGCAATGGTTCGTTGATAGTAGCTTAAAAAATGCTCAGAACCATATGATCCGCTAGTTCCCTGATAAACACCGGATTCTACTGTCAATGGCCCTTTATAATAAATCTGGAAACTACCGGCATCTAAATGCTGGTGATTCGCATAATTATAAACGCCGATTTTCATTTCGGCTATTACGGTATTGGAGGTAATTTCTTCTCCCCAGCCAGTTCTGGCCACCATCGCACCTAAAGGTTCTTTAAAATATCTTGACAGGGATAGGCTGGTCTTATCCTTTTCCGGAGTAAAAGGATCAAGAAGCAGAAAATCAAACATACCCTGGTATCCCCTGTCATAATGCCTGATTGCCTCATCCATTAAAACAGGATCATGGAAATAGCTTCCAACATATGCATTGCCCTGAACTTCCCAATACTTTCCGAAATCATTATAAATCTCACAAAAATCATCTCCATCACGTAAAAGCTGTCCATCAGGTCTTCTTGTGTATATCCACCAGTATGGAACAGTCGCCTGGTCCTTTCCAAGAATATCTGGATAGCCCATTCTATCAAATATCAGGGTAATATACATGTCCCAGATGAACCTGTAGTGTCCGTAACTGCTTCCCTGGTGATGGTAAGAAGCAGAGTAGAAGAATTTACGGGCAGGTACAAATTCCGCAATTATTCTTCCGGCAACCAGGTTGTATATTTCAGGTTTTTCATCATAGACAGCAATACCACATGCGAGCATATCCCGTGCAAGCTGTGCTTCTACTCCATGTCCAACAATTGAGCCTTGTATAAGTTTGGGCCACTCAATTTCCATTTCCGTTCCCAGTTTTTCCATTCTTTCAATCAGGGATCTCTTTTGAAGCTCAGGTATCAGATCGTAACACCAGTCATAAACAATAGCATTGGTGAGAATTACCCTGCCTATATCTCTACAATTATCATTTTTGTTATAATCAATAATAAGCGTGTTGTTAAAATTAAAAAGTGCCTCAACAGCTCTCTTTCCTGATTCGAGGTCATTGGAAAAAACGTAAAAGAATGCCTTTGCTTCAATGGCTCTTATAATTTTCATATCAAGATTAGGTTTCGCCCCATCCCGAATCAATGTGCCATCAGTAGGATTCCCCGCATCCTCAACTAACCTGTTCCATGTTGCCTGTAAAAATGGGTTTTCTGTCTTTCTCCTTAAATCCGGAATATCCTTCTTCATAAGAAACAATCGGGGATGTTCATCCGGGGGAATTGGGATATTCATTCCTTTACCTTCTCTTGAAGTAAGGGGTGGATAAATGATATTTACTTCAGAACGTTGTGCTGCCAGTTGGGTTGAAATAATTACCATCCCTGCAACTACAAGGATGAATAGCCGGAAATTTATCCGTTTTGTCATTTGGAGCATTATTCTTCTGGATTGTATCTTCTCGCTGTAAAAAATAGTCAGCATGAAATTAATGAAAATGATCTGGAAATCCATATTCCTGATTATGAACACATACCCGGATCCCAATAACTGAAAAAGCCCATGAAGTGATGGAAGGCGGAAGGTGGAAGCTTCTTCAAGTCAATTAAAATTGAAATGATATATCACACTACATTCAATACAAGACAAGAAGCTAAATTGGCGGTATTTGAATACATTGAAATTTGGTACAATCGTAAACGAAAGCACTCTGCTCTGGGATATTTATCCCCTGAAGAATTTGAAAAATATTTATTAAATCTTAGTATAGCTGCTTAACTATGTGTCTGCAATATCATAGCAACTCCAACTAGTCAACTGATCTCCCAATACAATAACATAACGAAAACATAATCTTGCTGATGATAATACCAACAAGGAATAGAGATGTCATCCTGAGTTTTCTATCTTCCGGACAATTTGTATCTTTAATAATCGCCTGATAATTTTTCTATTTTAAACAGATCCAAATGATTTTCTTTCATAATTCTTCCCTTGTATACGTGTTACTGTTGATTGCAGGCCTGATATTTTCCTGTCAACCGAAACAGGATGTTCACCAATTGCGTTTTGAGGGTGAAACTGCAGAATATCGCTTTGTCCTTGATGAACTGGATCCGAAAGTACCCTCGAATTGGTCTGCCTATGAATTTCTTGTAATGGAAATGAAAGTAACAACTCCCCAGCGTTTTTCTTTAAAAGCATATACACCGGGAGGGATGTGCAGAATGCTGATACAGCCTGTGGGACAGAATGTATGGTTCCGGGCTGCCATTCCCCTGCAGTATTTCAAGGGACGGGATGCATCGGGTCATGATATGGCTGCAGCCAACAATCGTCCGAGAAACTCTTTCTGGATGTCCGTATGGGGCCCATTCGGTAACATAGACCAGATAGATAGCATCGGGATCATGATGGATCATCCGGCAGGAAATCCGGAAATAACAATCCGCTCCATCGCCCTGTCTAACGAGGACCCAGGATCTGAGATCCTCGAAAAAATCCCAGTCGTTGACAGCCTTGGTCAATGGATATACTCGCAGGGTGAAAGAAAGATAAACGATTTTGATCAGCTCAGAACAGCCTGGGCAGCTGAAGATGAAAAGCTTGAATCCGAATTTAATTATTGTGAGTATGGTGGCAATATGGATACAACCGTTCGAGGCAGCGGTCATTTCAGAATAGAAGAGATAAACGGGAAATGGTGGTTCGTTGATCCCCATGGACATCTGTTTTTATCCACAGGCACCAACGTAGTAAGAAGTGAGCAGGGTACCCGTATCAATAACCGTGAAACATATTACCAGGCGCTGCCTGATTCCCAACAGGGAGGTTCCATACGATCTTTCCGTGATAATACTTTCGTGTCATTTTACACATGGAACCTGCAGCGCCGCTTTGGAGAAACCTGGGAAACAAAATGGGCGGATTATGTAGTTAAACGAATGGATGCATGGGGACTAACCACCATAGGATGCTGGTCAGCCTATATGGACTCATCCCATAAAAAGCCCTATACTGTCTGGCTGTCTGACTGGAATGAGGGGGTGGATACATACCTGGGTATGCCTGATGTATATTCTGAAGAATTCGCTGCAAATGTGGATGAACTCGCCAGGCAATCATGTGTTTCGCTGAAAGATGATCCCTATGTACTGGGTTATTTCATTGGTAATGAGCCACCCTGGCCGAATCGGGAATCGGAGCTGGCTGATATGTTCCTCAATGGATTAGAGAATCCTACACAAAAGAAACTGAAAGCCTTTCTGGCTATTGAAGACACTCCGGAACGCCGTAAGGAATTCTTTATCAAAGCTTTTGAAACATATCTGATCCTCATATGCGATGCCATCAAGAAATACGATCCAAATCACCTGAACCTTGGCATACGGTTTGGTGGCTCTCCACCCCTGGAAGTAATCACCCTGGGAGAAATGTTCGATGTTTACAGTCTTAATGTATATAATATCAGCCCGGTGGAAGCAATACAAAGAGCTTATCAGCAAAACGGAGGTCGCCCTGTTCTGATCGGAGAATTTCATTTCGGGGCACCCGGGAATGGGTTGGGAGCCGGGCTTGTCCAGGTCCGTGATCAGAAAGAACGTGGGGTGGCCTACAGGTACTACGTTGAACAGGCTGCGGCATTACCCTCTTTCCTTGGTGCACACTGGTTTCAATGGATTGATCAGCCTGTAACCGGCCGGATGGATGGCGAAAATTATAATATTGGCCTTATCGATGTATCGGACAGGCCTTACTGGGATTTTATTGAAGGTGTAAAAACCGCGCATATGAACCTGTTTGATGTTCATATGGGGGAGAAACCCCCGGTCAGTATTAAAGCCCTTGCACAATAGATTATTTATTGATTTACTGATTTATCCTATAGGGATGCCTTCGGCATTGATTTATTGATATCACCGAGGCTTAATCCTAAAGTACATACACATGTATATAAGTATGTAATGAGATATCTCATATATCATGAAAAATTTGGATCAAATCCTTAATATATTAAGATCGGATAAATAGACCTTAATAAGAAAATATTCCATTTCATTTCTATGACTGTTTAGCTCCTATTCCAGGAATGAGCAAGATCAACATAGTGATATCAGGAATCTATTTGTCAGGCGGTTCCTTTGAAATTATAATAATCCGCACACCTCCACCTTTTGATTTATCTTTAGGGACAACTATTGTATAATTATCAAGCGCACTTCTCTTTATTTTTCCGGTTTTAGACGTCCAGCAATCCGTAACATAGAAGTCTTCAATATAATTCATACCCATTTCTGCCAGTGGCAGGTGAAGTTTGAAGGTAACATCCTGGGTAGTGCTATTATTGCCAATAACAATTCCGGCTTTTTCCTCGGTAATAAAGCGAACATAAGGATTAACAGGCGAAGCTGGCATTGATTCATAAGGAACATTGATAAGATTGGTTTCATACATGTTGAAATGAAAAATATCTTTATTTGCCAGACGGATCTGATTGATTGTGTGAAAATCATCCACTACATCTTTGTTGGTTATTGTATCCGTCCAGTCAATCCACGAATGAAGCATTTTTGAGTTCCCACCAATCCCCAACTGCGTGGCGTTGATGGCCTCACCCGTCATCATTATGGGTACCATGGGGGCAAACATTGAATTGTGTCCATAAAGAAATCTGCTTCCTTTTATTCTGTAATTTCCTTCTCTTGGGCCGGGGTTAGAGGAATTATTAAATGTGTTCGTTTTGCTTTTATCGTTCGGTTGGCCAACATTGTGCCCGCTGATCTCTTTAGCCCGGTAAGGATCATTCTGGGTTGCACCACTTCGGGGGCAATTGTATTGCATATCCAGTATTTCGGGAAAGCCCCACCGGCCGCCGCCTTCAATATACCCGTAGAGATGTGCCCCTTCGGGTGCAATCAGGATTTTTTTCCCTTTATCATTACACTTCTTTAAAATATCGTTCCAAACGTCTCTTTTAAATGAGAACTCTGATGCACAATCAATACGCCAACCATCCAGACCGATATCGGTACACCACCATGCGTGAACATCAATAATGTATTGACGTGCTTCGGGATTACCCAGGTCAAATACGCGTTGATTGTATCTTTGCTGGTCTTCCGGTAAAAACCAACCGGGATGTTCTTTTAACATCGGGGCTCTTCTGCTTACCCCATAATGATTGGTATTGCTGATTACATACATGTCCCTTTTGTGAGACTCTTTAATAAGATTTTTCAGATCATCCATTGTTCCCATGTCCGGGCTTACATCGTCGTAATGGAGCGCAAAGAGATTTGTCCCATCGCAATCATAAACAGAGTATAGGCATAGTACATTAATGCCCATTCCCTTCAGAAAATCGAGTTTTTCTATCAACGAATTAAAGGTTCCATCACCATCGCGATATTTCCATTTTGAAGGATCTTTATTATCCGAACAATTGAATCCCCGAACGGGTAATTCTACAATTACGGCATCACGAAGCCATTCCGGGGCGGGATAATCCATTACGCCCAGACTTTCTCCCTTTTTGAGGTTGACCATGAAATCTTCCTGCCCAACAATATTTCCAGAATAAAGTGTATAGAGAATGGATAAAAAAATACTGTGTATTGTTTTCACAGGTGTTCCGTTAATATTTAAGTGTGATTGCCGATGGATCATTCATCATTTCTCTGAATCTTACATTGTCAATAATAGCAACATCTGCATTTCTCCAACTGTGCCATTGAAGAAACCAGGCTGCTTTTCCCTTTAATTTCGCAATTAACTCCATTTCATCGTATTTCCCGTATCCCTCTCTTGACGGTCCAATTTCAGAGACGACGACAATTTTGTTTAATTTCTTAAGGGTTTCGTAATCTTTGAATACTGGTACTTTAGAATAGATATCCACGCCAACTATATCTACATATTGATCTCCAGGATAATAATAATCCACTGGTTGCGTATATCCCGGTGACATTGCATTTGGTCCGTATACCCAGATTAAGTTATCCAGTTTTAATTCTTGTGTAAACGTTTCGTACATATCTTTCCACAGAGCGATATAATCCTTTCGATTCGAAGGATTTATCTTATCATTCGCCCCCCACCAGTACCAGCTTCCGTTCATTTCATGAAGCGGCCGCCAGAGCACGATAATACCTTCATGTTTAAACTGCTTTAACGCATCTCCAACACTCATTAATTCATTGCGATAATTCTTTTTTTCTTGAGAATCAGGGGCATTTTTCAATAATTTAGTAACATCCACTTTGTCCTTTATAGGATCTCTCCTGGGTGTATACCCATCAGCAAAAGGATCATCCACATGCCATGTAACCGTAACCAGTCCGCCTTTTTTCGCATGATTTATCCCATAACTGTTGATCATATTCAGATCGTTATTGGCGTGCCAGCCATATTCTAATCCTATAAGAAGGGGGACGCTGTTAGTTTCTTTTTGTAAAGGCAGAAAATATTTATCGAAAAACTCCGGGGTATTAAAACCATCACCCGAATGTTGACCAACAATGACCAGACTGTCTCTTATTACTGATTCAAAATAAACTAAAAGTTCTTTTCTTGATACTTTAAAGGATTCAAATCTCTTTTGATTGTTTGCTTTTTGAGGAATCTGTGCTACGATCGAATTTATGCCACAATCAAACAGAAAGCTGAAACAGGAAAAAAACGTGAGTGCTAATATTCTGTTTTTATACATGTTGGTTTGTTATTAGTTTTTTTAATTTATATGGAGTTGCTATGATATTGCAGACACATAGTTAAGCAGCTATACTAAGATTTAATAAATATTTTTCAAATTACAGGAATAAACCCCGGGATTAATAAATATTACCTTATAGAATTTCTGATTCCTGTTTCCCGATCTATCGTTTTACTGATCAACTGTTTTACCAGCTAAAGCTACAATCTTCCTGATCCCCTTATTCACTACTACCAACACCGATGGGAAAAACATAACCAATACAATAAGTACAACGATGAATAATACCCCTCCCGACATCAACTTGCCAAATGTTCCCAAACGGAAGTCGGGAAGGAGGTAGTCAAGCAAACCGGGCTGAGAGACATTGAACGCCTCCCGGGCTTCGTAGCCACGTGTTATGTGCTGGGCGTTATTTATCTACTTGAGATTTATTGTATTTTTCAACAATTTATTTTTGCTTTATCATAATTCACAATTTGAAACAATCACTTTTACAGAACCCACTCCACCTGATGCTGTCCACCAAGGATTTAATATCCCAATAATATCATCTTTAAAAAATGATGTAATACCAACATTCTCTCATTGACTTTTAAACATTCCTGCGTACAAGGATGTTCTGGAGAATAACTCAATAATTTCATTATCCTGTTTTTCCATCTTTGATTAATTTATAGTATGTTACTATTTATTAAAATTATCCAATAAATAATTTAGTGACAGGACATCTTTTATTTTCTTATTTAACTATTTGTAGCCCCGTTTTTTGGAAGGAGATGTTGTATCACCGCCGCCTCTTGGAGGCTGACACATCAGGACCTCCATAACATCGCCTATTGCAGCTTCAGACCATGACCATATTAATTTTTCATGATTTTTATCCGGAGAATCATGCCATGTTTGGTATCCCTCATCATCAATGGAATAATATCCGGTAGTATCACTTGTATAATAAGGACTAAGCCCTCTGACTGCGTATAACAATGTATGCAAATCAGCAACGTGATGATCACATGGCCAGTAATTATTCGGGTATCCAGGCATCCATTCTGGTCCTCCACAACAATAAAACCTCGCATATACTCCACGCACAGGATTATTTTCCGGAGTGTTAATAAGCCCCGCACCTGCAGCAGGACCGCTACCACCGGTAAGAACGATTTTTACATTTGCTGGCCAATTGTCGACAACATATTGTGATATCAGGTATCCACTGTGTTCAAAGTTCCAAAGTGAACAAGCTGCCCACTGACTTACCTTATTGGAAATTAGAGATATACTTCCCGGTTTTTGCATTAAATCATAAAGGTTATTCAGAAATCCTACGGTAACGAGAACAACATCGCTGTTATTACCAAGTATGTCGTGTAACATTGTTGCCGCATCTTCTACATCTTCATGATCTGCATTTTTAATATTACATGCAAAACTGTCGGATACATATTTGACATAATTTCCATAATTCCAGGAACCGGAATAATCTTTCACCCCAATTCTTATGTTAGGGCGATTATAGTATGTATTAACGGCGTCCACTGCTCCTGCACTATAATAACCTTTAGAGTTAATCGTAACGCCAAGAATTTCTACTTCGCCATTATCTGCTAAAGCATGTAACATTCCAAGCGCTGCTATATCATCAATGTCAGAATGAATATCAGTGTCAAAGATGATTTTTACT